>JALEIQ010000035.1 GCA_022769795.1 Clostridiales bacterium | reverse complement strand
AGGCCGTCGAAAAAGCTCGCTACGCGATCTTTTCCGCCGAAACAGGGTTCACCTGCGCCTACGGCGCGGCCGGTGAACCCTGCAAGGAAACCTTGCTACGCAAGGCTTCCGAACCCACCGCACATGTCGCTGGGTTCGGATTACAGTCGGAGGGCTACGGCCCTCCGACACCTCCCAAGGGGTTTATCGACAGTCTGACCGCCCGGCCTGCGTGCCGGGCGTTTTGCTTTACGGAGTGAGCGGCTCCTCCACCTTTTCTATGGGTTGAGGGTCGGGCAGGGGAGGCAGCTCGCGAATATCGGAAATGCCAAAGTGCTCCAGGAACCGATCCGTGGTGGCGTACAGGATGGGGCGGCCCAGCGCCTCCTTGCGGCCTACCTCCTTGATAAGCCCCTTTTGCAGAAGGGATTGTATGGAATAGTCGCACTTTACGCCGCGCACCAGTTCCACCTCGCCCTTGGTGGCGGGCTGCCGGTAGGCGATTACCGCCAGCGTTTCCATGGCGGATTGGGATAGGTTTTGCCTTTGCACAGGCTGCAACAGGCGCTCCACGTAGGGGGCGTATTCCGCGCGCGTTTCCATGCGCAGATGGTTGCCATAGCGCTTGATGGTTACGCCGCGGTTTTCACAGGCGCGCTCCAGCGTTTCCACGGCGTTTATCAGCTCCATCTCGCCAAGCTCCAGGGCGGCTGTCAGGTCGCGGATGGCCACTGGCTCGCCCGCGACAAACAAAATGGCCTCTAAAATCTGGGGAATCTCATTCGTTTCCATCGGTCGGCTCTCCCTCCTGCGCCTTTGGGCCGGGTACCAGCAAAATACGGTCGAACGTAGCGCTTTGCATCACGTGGGCCTTGCCCAGCTTGAGCAGCTCCAATAGCGCAATGAACAGCGTAACCACTTCCTCCCGGTCGGGCTCGGCGCTGAAAAGCTCGTCAAACCCGGCGCTGCCCATGACCAAGCGGCTTTCGATGGCCTCCATGCAGTCCTCCACGGTGTGGCTGTCGCGGCGGATGTCCCGCAGGCGAAAATCCACCTCGCGGGGTTGGGGCGGCACGCGATTTTGCACGCGCAAAAGCGCCTCCCACAGGGCCTGAAGCGTAAGCCCGTCCAATTCCAGCGTGGGCGGCGGCAGGGGGTATTCCTCCGGCAGCTTGCCAAATACCTGCCGGGCGCTCTTTTCAAACTGCGCCATGCTTTGCGCGCTTTCCTTAAATTGCTTGTAGGCCGTCAGGCGGGCGATGAGCGCCTGCTCGGGATCCTCCTCGTCCTCCTTGGGAGGCTTGGGCAGCAGATGGCGGCTTTTGATTTCTACCAGCAGGGCGGCCATGGCGATGAATTCGCTCGCCTCGTCCATATCAAAATCCGGGGCGGAGCGAACGGCCTCGATATACTGCTCGGTAATTTCGCTCACGAAGATATCCTTGAGGTCGATTTTTGCCTTCCCTACCAAATGCAGCAGCAAATCCAGCGGGCCGTCAAACTGTTTCAGATGAATGCTGACGGCCATTACCGCGCCCCCGCGATCAGCAAAAGCAGGTTGAGCACGCCGTCCTCGATGGCGCCGGTCACGGAGGTGAGCACGCCTGTGAGCGCGCCGGACAGGCACAGCATAATCAAAACGACCTGCGTGATCTGGAAAAGACTGCGATCCAGGCTCAGCTTGCCCTTGAGCAGAATGTCGTTGAGAATATGAAAGCCGTCCAGCGGCGGGATGGGCAGCAGGTTAAAAATGCCCACCGCCAGATTCATGGAGGAGAACAGCAGCAAAAAGCGCTGGATGTACTGCACCCAGGGATAGCGCATGGCGTCCGTGTTTTGGCTTCCGCCGCCGCTGAGCAGCACGGCGTAGCCGATGCCGTCGGAGGAAAGAAGCTCCTTAGCGCCATAATAGGAAATGACCTCGGGCTTCCACAAAAGCCCGTTGAAGCCTACCGCCAGCGAAAGCGATAAAAGGAACAGCGTAAGGTTTACCGTGATGCCCGCGATGCTTACCAAAAAGTCATCCCGGCGGTAGTTTTGAAAGTTGCGGGGATTGACCGGCACCGGCTTGGCCCAGCCAAAGCCCAAAAAGACCAGGCACAGCGTGCCGACCGGATCCAGGTGCTTGCGAGGATCCATGGAAAGGCGGCCCAGCATTTTAGCGGTGGGATCGCCGCACTTCCATGCCACATAGCCATGCGCAATTTCATGCAGAATGAGCGTGAGCAAAATAGACGCGGCAAAATAGATCAGATATACAACAAAGCCGAGCGGATCCGCGGTCAGCCATTGGTACCAGCCTTGCAGCCTGTTCAAAATCCCCATGGAAACGCCTCCTTCAAAGGGGGGTATCCAGATTATTATACCCGCTTCGGCCGGGCTTGGCAAGGGCTGCACAGGCGGCTTGGCCAACGGGCGTTTTGCCCGCGCCGTCCGCCCGGGAATAGCGGTCCGCAAGGCCTTCGCGTAAGAATTTGGTTTCAGCACCATGCACCGGGCTAGCGCCTGATTTGCTTGACAAAACGAATGTTTGGAGTATACTGCAAGTGGACTGGTCGTCTACAAATACGATAGGAGGGTTTCCTTTATGAAGCACATGGGTTTCAAACGCCTGCTCTCGTGGGCGCTGTGCCTGGCGCTGACGCTGTGCGCCACCGCGGCTTTGGCCGGGGACGCGGCGGCGATGACGGCGGGCGCGTACACCGGAACGGGCGACGGCTTTGGCGGCAAGATCACCGTTACGGTTACGGTGGAGGATAACAAAATTACGGATATCGCGGTGGGAGAAAACAAAGAAACGGACGGTATTGGCTCCGTGGCGCTCGAGAAGCTCCCGCAGCAGATTGTGGAGCTGCAGGGCTTGGGCGTGGACGCTGTTGCGGGTAGCACCTATTCCAGCAACGGCCTGCTTGCCGCCGTCAAAGACGCATTGACGCAGGCGGGCGCGGACATAGCGGCTTTGGAGGCCGTCCGCCCCGAAAAGACCGCTTCCGGTGAAGAAGTTGAAATGACTGCGGACGTGGTTGTGGTCGGCGGCGGCGGAGCGGGCTTGGCTGCGGCGCTGGCTGCCGCTGAACAGGGCGCAAGGGTCATCGTGCTGGAAAAAACCGCGAGCCTGGGCGGCACAACGCTGCTTAGCGGCGCGTATTACGCCACCGGCAACCAGGAGGTTTCCAAGAAGGCTGAGATGAACGATAAAATGCGTTCTGACGTGGACGCGATTTTGGCCCTTGAGCCCCTTAACGACGATATGGCCCGCTGGCAGGAAGCCGTTCGCCAGCAGTATGCTGATTACAACGCCTCTGGAGCCACCTACATGTTTGACTCAGAGGAATACCATATGCTTCAGGTCTACGCGGATGGCAACTTCACCGCTGATACCGCGCTGATCGAGCGGTATTGCGCTGCCAGTTACGAATGCTATCAATGGCTGGAAAAGAACGGATTTGTTTGGAGCGACGCGGTTATTGGCGGCAAGGCAAGCGACTCCGGCACGGTTACGCTGGACGCGCAGCGCGCCCGCCGCAATAAAGGCGATGGCAGCGGCCGCAACAGCCAGATGATGATCGACACGCTGAAGAATGCCGGTGACACGGCGCAAACCCCCGTGGAGTATCTTATGGAGGTTGACGGCAAGGAGCTTATCGTAACCGACGGCCGCGTTACGGGCGTAAAGGCTGAGGGCGCGGACGGCACCCAGTACATCATCAACGCCGGTAAGGGCGTTGTGCTGGCCACCGGCGGCATCGGCGGCAATGTGGAACTGATGAACAAGTACAACGAATGGTATCCGGAAATCCCTGCGGATTTTGCCACGGATAACAGCGCGGGCGACACCGGCGACGGCCTGGTGATGGCTGAGGCAATCGGCGTAGAGCTGATTGACATGGAAAAGCTGCAAATGTTCGTGTACGGCACCAAGTATTCCACGGGCGTAGCGCCGTATGTGAGCAACTACACCACTATGCTGGTAAACAACAGCGGCACGCGCTTTGTGAACGAAACGGCGAGCGACCGCGAGCTGTCGGCCGCGATGCTGGCCCAGCCGGATTATGAGGTTTACATCCTCTCCGACGCGAACAGCTCCGCCATCACCGACGGCAAGAACGCCAGTGGCTATGACATTGAGGAGCTGATTGCCAAGGGCGTTCTGTTCCGCGCGAACTCCATTGAGGAGCTGGCGGGAATGATCGGCGCCGATCCGGCCGTTCTGACCGATTCTGTCGAGCGCTTCAACGCGGCCTGCGACGCTGGCTACGACGAGGAGTTTGGCCGTACCAGCTTCCTTGGCTCCGAAAAGCTGACGGAAGCGCCCTTCTACGCCGCGCTGAACCGCTCTGCGGAGCATCACTCTATGGGCGGCATCCATATTGATACCGAGATGCACGCGCTTACCGCGGACGGAACCCCCTTCCCCGGCCTGTATGCGGCGGGTGAAATCTGCGGCGGTCTGCAAGGCGACGACCGCATCAGCGGCAACGCGATCCTGGAAGCCATTTGCGGCGGCATGATTGCCGGTGCTAACGCGGCGCACAGCAAGTAACACGGTCAAGCGCGGCGGGAACCGCGTGTCCGCGATGGTTGTAGAAAATCCGGGGCGGGAGCGTTTGGCTCCCGCCCCATCCTTTTGCCTTTAGGGGTATAGCATGGGTTATGGCGTCTAAAAAAGAGAAAAGCGTGGCGCATTCCGGCGATATAGCCTATAATAAACGGGAGGTGAGAGCATGCGCTATAAAATCCAGGAGGCAGCCAGGATGCTGGGCATCAGCCCGCAAACGCTGCGTTTTTACGAGCAGTACGGCATTTCCGTGCACGAGCGCGTGGGGGACGGGCAGTACCGGCACTATTCCGATACAAGCATAGATTTGCTGATGAGCCTGCGCAAATGCCGCAACTGCGGCTTTACCGTGGCGCAGACGGCGGAGATTATACGCCAGGAGGACGCTGCCCAGCTTGCCCTTACGCTTCAGGGGCGCGCGGAGGAGATGGAAAGGCAGGCCGAAATGCAGACGCGCATCGCTCAAAGCATGCGCGCCGCCGCAGAGCTCATGAAGCGAAGCGAATCGCTGATTGGGCGGTATGAGGTGCGCAAACGTCCCGCGGGCTGCGCCCTGATTATCAAGCGGCCTGGGACGGAAAGGCTGGATGCGCACGCCATGGCGCGCGTGGCGGAATGGGCGGAGTGGATGCCGCTTGTGCGCTGGATGACCCGGTATCCCTTGGAGTGCTTGCCCGGAGAGGCGGGGACAGAAAAGGGCTTCGTGACGGATGAAAAGACGGCCGCCTTTTTGGGAGCGGAGTGCCAGGAGGGGGCGGAACGCCTGCCTGAATGCGCTTGCCTGTATACCGTCATTCGCTGGCACAGCGCCCGGGGCGGGCCCATCGCGGGCGTGCGGGAAGGGCTTGCCTATATGGGGGAAAACGGGATACGGCTTGCTGGCGCGCCGGTGGTGAGCACATTCTGGAATGTGAACGTGAAGGACGATCCCATCAGCTATGGGGAATGCTGGTTCCCCATTCAAAATGAATAGCATACGCCAGTTGACCTTCATATACCTGTAGCCTTTATAATGGGGGAAAGACAGGCTGCGCAGACAGCCGGTTGACAACGTAGAAGGAGGAACAGGAAATGAAGATCAGAAAAGGCCTTGGAATACTCTTGGCGCTGGTGCTGGCGTTGAGCCTGGGCACGGCGGCTCTGGCGGAGGAATATACCGCCGCGGCGAAGGGCTTTGGCGGCGATGTAACCGTTACCCTTACCATTGAGGATGGAAAGCTGACCGCCGTAAAGGCGGAGGGCCCGGACGAAACGGAAGGCGTGGGCACGCTGGCGCTGGAGCAGATACCGCAGGCCATGGTTGCGCAAAACAGCGTGGCTGTGGATACCGTATCCAGCGCGACGATTACCAGCACGGCTGTGCTTACCGCCGCGGCGGACGCGCTGAGCCAGGCGGGCGTAACGCTGGAGCCCGTGGAGGCGGCTCCCGCGCAGGCGGAGGTTGCCCAGCCCACCTTTGAAAACCCGGATGTGATCGTTATCGGCGCGGGCTTTTCCGGCATGAACGCCGCGCTGGAGGCGGCGGAAAACGGCGCGAAGGTGTACCTGATTGATAAGAATAACGCCATGGGCGGCTCTATCCGCTTTGCGGGCGGCACCACCTCGGCGGCGGGCGCCAAGATGCAGATTGAGGCCGGTGTGGAGGACTCCCCGGAGAACTTCCAGGCGGACATCGTGCGCATGGGCGGCGGCACCAATGTGGTGGAGCTTACCAAAAAGCACACCGAGAACGCCGCGGCGGCCATCGACTGGCTGGACAGCCTGGGCGCTGATTTTGGCGATCGCCAGCCACAGATGTCCTCCTCCTATGACGCTTTCAACGTGCCGCGCGAATACCGCGTGCAGGGCGGCGGCAAGGCCATGGCGGAGCTTGTGAAGCCCCTGATTGAGGCCCATGTGGAAAAGGGCAATATTTCCCTGCTGCTGGAAACGGAAGTGGCGGATATCATTGTTGAGGACGGCGCTGTAAAGGGCGTCACGCTCACCGATGGCCGCGAGTTCCGCGCCCCGGCGACCGTTCTGGCTACCGGCGGTTACGGCCACAACGAGGAGCTGCTGCACCGCTACAATTATGCAAATGTGCTCACCATGTCGCCTTCCTTTGTAACCGGCGACGGCTACAGGTTTGCCGAGAAGGCGGGCGCTGTGTTCAACAACATGGATTACCTGCCCGCTTATCCGGGCGGCGTGCCGGTTGGCGGCTTTGATGTTTCGTGCACGGCCTCTGTGAAGTATCCCGGCGTAATCTGGGTGGACAACACCGGCAAGCGCATCGTTAAGGAGCTGGACAGCCTGGACAGCGAGCGCAAGGCAGCGTATGCCAACGCGCCCGAAAACCTGGTGTACATCATCCTGACCCAGCAGATGAAGGATACGCAGGATCCCATCCTTAGCGTGGGCGGTGGTTTCTCCGGCAAGGCGGACGAGGGCTGGGCGTACTTTGACGAGCTGCTGGCCTCCGGCAACTGCGTATACAAGGGAGAAACCCTTGAGGAGCTGGCCCAGAACGCCGGTATCGACGCGGCTGGCCTGGCCGCGACCGTGGAAGCCTACAACGGCTATGTTGAGGCTGGCGAGGATAAGGACTTTGGCCGCGCGCCTGAAAGCATGGTAAAGCTTGAGGGCCCATTCTATGCCCTCAAGACCTGCCCCTATGTGATGCTCACCAAGGGCGGCCCGCTCATGAACCCCGACGCGCAGACCCTCGACGCCAACAACGAGCCCATTCCGGGCCTGTACCAGTGTGGCGAGCTGGCGGGCGGCGCGAACCTGGGCGGCAGCGCCAATATCGGCGGCCTGGCCAACACCAGCTGCATTGTGTGGGGCAAGATTGCGGGTGCGAACGCCGCGGCTTATGCCCTTGCGAAGTAATAGCGGTTTCTACTTCGCATCCGCCGGCCTTGAAAAAGGCTGGCGGATGCGGCGTTTCCCAGAAACGCGGGGTGCGGGGGGAAAAATCTCCCACCTCGCGTTTTTTTGAGCCTTGCGCCTAAACAGGGAAGGAAATTTTGTGGCAAGGTTGACAAATTGAGGTGAGCGTGCTATGATAACGGAACCGGAACGTGTAAGGGAAACAAGATTCCATTCCGATTCCACAACCAGAAAGGACGTGCAAACTTATGAAGAAACTGTTGGCTTTCCTGCTGGCCGCTACCATGCTCATGGGCGTTTGCAGCTTCGCTGCCGCCGAGGGCATTGACCAGGCGCTCATCGACGCCGCGAAGGCCGAGGGCGAACTGACCGTCTACGGAAGCTGCGAGGAAGCCTACCTCAACGCTGCCTGCGACAAGTTCCAGCAGCTTTACGGTATCACCGTCAACCGCCAGCGCCTTTCCACCGGCGAGGTGGCTGCCAAGATTGAGGAAGAAAACGGCAACCCCAGCGCCGACGTATGGTTCGGCGGCACCACCGATCCCTATAACGAAAGCGCCGCCAAGGGCCTGCTGGAGGCTTATGAAGCCAAGAACGCCAGCCACCTGATGGGCCCCATGTACCGTGACGCGGACGGCTACTGGTATGGCATTTACAAGGGCATCCTGGGCTTTATGTGCAACACCGAGGAGCTCCAGCGCCTGGGCCTTGAGGCCCCCAAGGACTGGGACGACCTGCTCAAGCCTGAATACAAGGGCCTGATCTGGATGTCCAACCCCAACACCGCCGGCACCGCTAAGCTGGTTATCAACACCATGGTGCAGATGAAGGGCCATGACGAGGCCATGAAGTACTTTGTGGAGCTGGACAAGAACATTGCCCAGTACACCAAGTCCGGATCCGGCCCCTCCAAGAAGGTCGGCATCGGCGAGTGCGTAATCGGCATCGGCTTCCTACATGACGGCATCACCCAGATTCTGGACGGCTATGACAACATCAGCCTTGTGATTCCCTCCAGCGGCACCAGCTTTGAGATTGGCGCTACCGCCATCTTCAAGGGAGCCAAGCACTCCAACGCCGCCAAGCTGTGGATTGAGTATGCGCTGAGCCCCGAGTGCGTGAACATCGCCAAGGAAAACGAGAGCTTCCAGTTCCTGGTTATCGACAACGCCGAGCAGCCCAAGGAAGCCACCGAGTTTGGCCTCGACCCCAACAATGTGATTGATTACGACTTTGAGGACGCCAAGGCCAACACCTCCAAGTACGTTGAGGATTACTTCAACGCGCTGGGCGCCGCCGCGGACGACCGCTTCAAGACCGAATAATCGAATGATCCATTTCGGCAGGGAGGATGACCGCGTCGTCATCCTCCCTGCGCCTATTCTGGGGCTTCCTTAAGCAAAGGAGGTAATCCGCTTGGTCAAGGCGCAAAGCGCAAGGCTGGACCGTAAAAAGCTGTTTGGCGACCCCGTGATGGTTTCCACCATTGTGGTGTTGCTGATCTTTTTGGCATTATTCATCCTCTATCCCCTGGCGATGCTTTTGATTGACAGCGTGGTTTCCGAGGGAAGGGTCACGCTGGATGTGTTCGCGCGCGTGCTGGATATGGGCCGGTTCCGCAAGGCATTTACCAATACGCTGGAATTGGGCTTCATCGTGGGCATCGGTTCCGCGGTGCTGGGCCTTTTGTTTGCGTATGTGGATGTGTATGTGAACATCCGCTCCCGCGTTGTGCGCAAGATGTTCAACATCGTAAGCATGCTGCCGGTCGTATCCCCGCCGTTTGTGCTGTCGCTCAGCATGATTTTGCTCTTTGGCCGTGGCGGATTGATTACCCGCAGCCTGCTTGGTATCTACGACAGCGATATCTACGGCCTGCACGGCATCGCCATCGTGCAGATTTTGACCTTCTTCCCCGTGTGCTATATGATGCTCAAGGGCCTGCTCAAAAACATAGACCCCTCTCTGGAGGAGGCCAGCCGCGATATGGGCGCGGGACGCTGGAAGGTGTTTACCACCGTTACGCTGCCGCTGCTTCTGCCCGGCATCGGCAATGCGTTCCTAGTTACCTTCATTGAATCCGTGGCTGATTTCGCAAACCCCATGATGATCGGCGGTAGCTTTGATACGCTGGCCACCACCATCTATTTGCAGGTGACCGGCGCGTATGACAAGGCGGGCGCAAGCGCCATGGCCGTGGTTCTGCTGGGCCTTACGCTCATCCTGTTCCTGATTCAGAAGTACTATCTGGAAAAGCGCACCTACGCCACCCTTACCGGCAAGGCCAGCCGCGAAAGAATGCTCATTTCGGATAAGAGCGTCACCCGCCCGCTGACCATTGCGTGCTCGCTGTTTTCCGCGTTCGTAATCCTCATGTACATAAGCATTCCCTTCGGCGCGCTGTTTAAGCTTTGGGGCCGCGATTACTCGCTCACCTTCAAGCACTTTGAATACATGTTCAAATACAGCGGGATCAAGGCTTTTCGCGATTCTTTCGTTCTAAGCCTGATCGCCTCGCCCATTACCGCGCTTCTTTCCATGATTATCAGCTATCTGGTGGTGAAAAAGAAGTTCCGCACCAAGGGCCTGATTGAGTTTACCAGCATGCTGGCCATGGCGGTGCCGGGCACCGTGCTGGGCGTGGGCTACATCCGCGGCTTCGCCAACGGCGTGTTCCATACGGGCTTTTTACAGGGGCTGTACGGCACGGGCGCTATTCTGGTGATTGTGTTCGTGGTGCGCAGCCTGCCGGTTGGCACGCGCAGCGGCATTTCCGCGCTCAGGCAGATTGATAAGTCCATTGAGGAAAGCGCCTACGATCTGGGAGCGGGCAGCGGCAAGGTGTTTACCTCCGTTACGCTGCCGTTAATCAAGGACAGCTTCTTGAGCGGCCTGGTAACCACGTTCGTGCGCTCCATCACGGCCATCAGCGCCATCATCCTGCTGGTAACGCCGCAGTATCTGCTCATTACCACGCAGATCAACGAGTTTGCCGAGAAGGGCAAGTACGGCGTGGCCTGCGCCTACGCCACCATCCTGATTGCGATTGTGTATGCGTCTATCGTGGTGATGAACCTTGTAACCAAGTACTTTGGAACCAGCAGAAAGTTAAAGGGAGGCAGCGAAGATGCCTAAGCAAAGCAAGGGCGTACGCCTTGACCATATCTCCAAAATTTATAAGGATCCCAAAACCGGCAAGGATTTTTATGCTGTTCACGACGTGTCGCTGGATATTGAGCCGGGCAGCTTTGTAACGCTGCTGGGCCCCTCCGGGTGCGGCAAAACCACCACGCTGCGCATGGTGGCGGGCTTTGAAAGCCCAGACGAGGGCGAAATTTACCTGGGCGGCGAGCCTATTAACGAGCTCACCCCCAACAAGCGCGATACCGCCATGGTGTTCCAGAGCTACGCGCTGTTCCCGCACTACAACGTATTTGACAACGTTGCCTATGGCCTGAAGCTGCGCAAGGTGCCCAAGCCGGAAATTGAGGAGCGCGTCAAAACCATTCTGGATTTGGTAGAGATGGGCGGCATGGAAAGCCGTATGACCAACCAGCTCTCCGGCGGCCAGCAGCAGCGTGTGGCGCTGGCCCGCGCGCTGGTGGTGGAGCCCGGCGTGCTGCTTTTTGACGAGCCGCTTTCCAACTTGGACGCGAAGCTGCGCGTGACCATGCGTACCGAGATTCGCCGCATCCAGCAAAAGCTGGGCATTACGGCCATCTACGTAACGCATGACCAGTCCGAGGCCATGTCCATCTCCGACCAGATCATCATTATGCGCAAGGGCGTTATCGCGCAGATGGGCAGCCCCAAGAACATTTACTACCACCCCACGGACGAGTTCGTGGCGGACTTCATTGGTGAGGCCAACTTCATCAAGGGTGAGGTTAAGGCCATGCAGGGCAGGGATTGCGTTGTGAATGTGGAGGGCCGCGACGTGGTTGTGGAAACCGATGCCGCCCGCGCCGCCGGCGAGCAGGCCGAGATTGTGCTTCGGCCCGAGGCCATCCAGATCGCCGCGCAGGGAATGCTGCCCTGCACGGTGGAGCTGAGCTGCTTCATGGGCAGCTATCAGAACTACCATGTGCGCCTGACTGACGGCACCCTGGTGAAGATCACCGATAACTGCCCCATCAACAAGCGTGTGTTTGAGGTGGGCGAGAGCGTGGGCATCAGCTTCGGCAAGGATTGCGCGCATTTGCTGTAAATTGTCCGTGTTGAGCGTGCATAGCGCTCCCAGCCCTTCAACGTAGAGAGCTCAAAATGGCGACACCAAAGGTACGTTACGTATAGAGCCAGCGCCAGTCCGTTTGGGCTGGCGCGTTTCTTTGCTGAAAAAGCTGTGGCGCAGGGCTTTGGGGCAAGAATATCAACCTCAATCGTCGCCGAGGACGCTGCCCGTACCCCCCTGCGACAATTGAGGTCGCGGCCGACGCTTCTGCGCCCCGCCGTTTTTCAACATGCCGTGCGCGCGGCATTCTCTCTTGTGCCGCTTCCCTTTTTTATGCTATACTTTGACTACAGCTATGAAAGGAGCCAGCTTAAGCATGCCCACCTTTGAAACGGATCGGTCCGGCCTTCTGTGGGGCGCGACGGCCATTCCCAACGCGTTTTTCTGCGAATATATGCCCGCCGCGCCCGAGAACCATGTGAAGGTATATCTCTACGGCTACATGTGCGCGTATGGAGGGCCGCAAGAGGAGGGGGACTTGCTGGAGGACGCGGCGCGCGCGCTGAACCTGACCCGCGAGGAGGTGGAGCGCGCGCTGCGCTATTGGGAGCGCTGCCGCCTGGTGGAGCGCGTGAAGGACACGCCGCCCTGCTACCGCTTTGTAAGCGTGCAGCAGGCCATGGCGCAGCGCAGGCAAACGCCCCAGGACGAAGCGTATGAAAACTTCGCCCAGGCCGTTTACGCAGCCTTTGGCGAGCGGCGCAAGCTGCACGGCGGCGAAACCGTGCTGGCCTATGAATGGGTAGAGCAGCTCAAGCTGCCCGCCGAGGTGGTGCTCATGCTGATTCAGCACATGATTGCCACGCGCGGCGTGCATTTCAGCTTTCAGGCGGCGCAGAAGCTGGCCGTGGAGCTGAGCGAGCAAAAGGTGTTTACCATCGAGGAGGCGGAGGCGGTGTTCAACCGCTCCGAGGCGGCCATGAAGGGAGCCCGCAGGGTGCTCAGCCGCTTGGGCCTGCGCCGTAACCCCTCCATGGATGAGGTGGATTTGTACCAGAAATGGACGGAGCAGTGGGGCTTTGAGCCGGAGGGCATTCTGCGCGCATGCCGGGAAACCACAAAGGGCTCGCCCACATTCGGCTATTTGGACAAGGTGCTGGAGGGGCTGTATACGCGCGCGGGCGGCAAGGGCGGCGCGGAAGCCGAGGTGGCGCGGCAGCTTGAGGCCGCCGGGGACGAAACCGCCAGAGTTCGGGAGCTTTTGCAGGCCCTTGGCGTGAGCATGGCGGTGGTGGACGATGGAACGCGGCGCGTTTACCGCGATCTGGCGGCGGTGGGCGGGCATGACGTGGCGCTGCTGGCCGCGCGTCAGGTGGCGCGAACCCGTAGCGCGCATACGCTGGATAACGTGGCCATGCTTTTGGAGGCGTGGAGGGAAAAGGGCCTTGTGACGGCGGAGGCCGTGGAAGCGCATCTGGCGGAGGTGCGGCTGCTGAACGCGCGTATCCGCGCGCTGATGGAGCGCGCCGGGCGCTCCGGCGGAATCAACCAGAGCAACCGCGAGCTTTTGCGCGTCTGGCGGGACGAATGGCATATGCCGGATGTGTTGGTAGACCTTGCGGCGGACTATGCGCGCGGCATGGATAAGCCCATGTCCTACATGAACAAGCTGTTGGACGGCTGGCGCGCGGGGGGCGTTGCCACCGTTGAGGAGGCCCGCGCGGAGCATGAGCGCTTCCAGGCGCAAGCGTCCGCCCAGGCAGGGAAGCCCGCGCCCGGCGGGCAAAAGCGCGTTATTGAGCAGAACTATGGGCAGCGCGACTATGACCCCAACGAGGACGACGAGCTCTCGCCCGAGCAACTGGAGGAGATGAGCCGGTTATGACCCGAGATCAGCTAGTGATGCGGCTTCAGCAGGAATACGCGCAGCGCAGGGAGGAAAACCTGCGCCTGTACGAGGAGCGCACGCAGGAAGCCTGCGAGCGCTGCCCCGGCCTGCGTGAGCTTTTGAACGCCCGGCATGCCGCCGTAATGAACGGCGTGCGCACCAGCCTGCTCGCCCAGCGCAAGGAGCCGGGGCGCAATGCGGGCCTGAGCGCGCAGATGGCGGATATGAACCGCCGCATCGCCGGGCTGCTGGAGGAGGGCGGCCTGGGCGGCGATTTTCTTCAGCCCATCTATACCTGCTCGGTATGCAGGGACGAAGGCTACGTATACGATCCCTCCCGCCGCATGTGCGATTGCATGAGCCGGGAGCTGAACTGCCGGCTGATGGCGGAAAGCGGCCTGGGGGAGAGCTGCGCCTGCTTTGAGCAGTTTGACGCGGAGCTTTTCAGCAACGTGCCCGACGAAAAGGGCCGCGTGCAGCGCAAGGTGGCGGAGAGCAACCGCAACGTGTGCCAGCGCTACGCGGACAGCTTTCCCGATACCGAAACGCGCGACCTGCTGCTTATGGGCAAGAGCGGGCTTGGCAAAACGTTTTTGCTGCAATGCATCGCCAGGCGGGTGGCGCAGCGCGGCTGCCTGCCCGTCTATACCAGCGCTTACCGCCTGTTTGAGGCGGCGCGGCGCGCCTATATGGAAAATAACGGCGCGCCTCTGGCCCCGCTAATGGACGCGCAGCTATTGCTGATTGACGACCTGGGCACGGAGCCCCTTATGAACAACGTAACGGTTACGCAGCTGTTTAACCTGCTCAACGAGCGGCAACTGGCCGGGCGGCATACGGTGATTAGCACCAACCTGAGCATGAGCGAGCTCAAGGAGCGCTATACCGAGCGCATCACCTCGCGCTTTTTGGACGCGACCGCCTGCACGCGGCTGCTGTTTATTGGAAACGACGTGCGCCGCAGCCTGAAAAGGAGGGCCGAGGAGGCATGAACATTCAGATTTACGTAACGAAAAAGAACCCAGACGTGCTTAAGGCGGAACGCTTTTTCAAGGAACGCCGCATTCCTTATCAATTGATGGACTTGAAAAAGCATAAGCTGGGCCGCAAGGAGCTGGATGTGTTTGCAAACGCAGTGGGCGCCAGGGCGCTGGTGGACCGCGAAGGGAAAAAGGCGCTGGAGCGCCCGGTGGCGCATATGAGCACAGATAGCCTTATTCTCGCGGAGCTGCTTAACGACCCGTCCGCGCTGGTCAGCCCGATTGTTAGAAACGGCTCGCGCGTTACCGTGGGCGCGGATGAGACGGCGTGGAAGGCCTGGATAGATGCGTCAAATCAAGTAAAATGAATTTTTTTCTCTAAAAAGTTGCAGAAAAACAGAAAAAAGACAATTTTGTATCCTGCCGTGAAAAATGCGAAAAATCGTTGATACATAAGAAATTTAAAGTGCCGCTCCATTTGTGAGTTGGCGTTTTTTTGAGTAGACTTTTGCAACTTGATTGTGATATAGTGAAAAAGTATTATCGAATTTCACGGCGGGGACGCTGAAGGCCGCTTTCCGCCAGCGGTTTTCGGCGCGGGACGCAGGGGCCGGACTGGGTGCTATCCCTTGAAAGGGCGCAATTTTGCGAGTGTATAAAAGTCTGCTTTTGCATACTTTGCTGTGATGTGCGGATATCATCATGGCGGCGGGCCGCGGGGCGGTCTGCTGGCTGGGAGGGACTCATCAGGATGCTCAAATATGTGGTCAAGCGCGTTTTGCTTGCAATTCTTACCGTCTTTATCATCGCGGCCATTACCTTCTTCGCAATGAACGCGATTCCGGGCGGCCCGTTCTCCGGCGAAAAGGCGAAGGATCCCGCGGTGGAAGCCATGCTTATGCAGCGCTTCCACCTGGATAAGCCTGTGCCCGAGCAGTTTGTAATCTATCTCAATAACCTGCTCCATGGCGACTTTGGCATCTCGCTGAAAACGGGGCGCGAAATTACAACGGTCATTTCCGAGTCGTTCTCGGTATCCGCCAAGCTGGGCGGCACGGCGGCGCTGCTGGCGCTGGTGGCGGGTCTGGTGCTTGGCTCCATCGCGGCGCTTTGCCGCGGGCGCTGGCCGGATCGCGTGATTATTTTCGTCACCACGTTGTTTGTATCCGTGCCCAGCTTTATTCTGGCAACCATTCTAATGCTGATATTCTGCCTACAGCTCAAGTGGGTGGGCGTGTGGGATCCCGCCAACCCCAGCTACGTTTTGCCGGTGATCGCCCTGGCGCTGTATCCCATGGCCTATATCACGCGCCTGACCAAGTCCAGCATGCTGGACGTGCTGGGCCAGGACTACATCCGTACCGCCCGCGCCAAGGGTGTGCGCGAATGGCTGGTCATCTTTAAGCATGCGCTGCGTAACGCGCTGATTCCCGTAATCACCTATGTGGGCCCCATGACGGCCTACATCCTTACCGGCAGCATGGTGGTTGAAACCGTGTTTACCGTGGGCGGGCTTGGCACCAAGTTTGTCAGTTCCATCAACAATCAGGATTATCCCATGATTATGGCTGTCACCATCTTCCTTGCGGTGCTGATGGTCGTTGCAACGCTGCTGAGCGACCTGATCTACAAAGTGGTAGACCCGCGCATCAAGTTTGACTAAGGAGGATGGCGTTACATGCATGAGTTTGTAGAAGATAAGCTGCCCAAGAAAAGCCTCTTGAGCCTGCAGATTGATTTAAGCAAGTTTTCGCCCGCTACGGACGAGGAAAAACAGCAGCATGAGAAGATGCGGGAATCCACCACCTTTTTCCGCGACGGCATGCGCAAGCTGTTCAAAAATCCGCTTGCCGTGGCCAGCCTGGTTGTGCTGGCGGTGATGCTGGTTGTGATTATCGTTGTGCCGACGGTATACCCCTATTCCTATTCCCAGATGATCGAGGTAAACGGCAAGCGTGATAAAACCGCGAAAAACCTGGCCCCCTTCCAGTATTCCAAGAACGAGCTGAAGGCCATTGAGGAAGGGCAGCAGATTTTTCCCCACATTTTCGGAACGGATGAGCTGTGCCGCGATTACTTTATCCGCGTGGTGTTCGGCGCGCGCGTATCGCTCACGGTGGGCCTGTTCGCCAGCCTGATTGTTTTGGTGATCGGGCTTCTGTACGGCTCCATATCGGGCTACTGCGGCGGCAAGGTTGACCTAATTATGATGCGTATTGTGGATATTATCTATTCCCTGCCGGATACGCTGATGGTGATTTTGCTTTCCGTTGTATTAAACCAGGTGCTTGGCAAGGCGCTTGAGGGCACAATCCTGGCAAGGTTGGGCACGAACATGCTCAGCTTGTTCGTGGTGTTTGGCCTGCTGTATTGGGTAAGCATGGCGCGCCTGGTTCGCGGCCAGATTCTTTCCATCAAAAACAACGAATATGTGCTCGCGGCGCGCGCGCTGAACGCAAAGCCGGGACGGATTATCCGCAAGCACATCCTGCCTAACTGCATGAGCGTGATTTTCATCTCCGTGGCGCTGCAAATTCCTTCCGCTATCTTTACCGAGAGCTTTTTGAGCTTTATCGGCCTGGGCGTTCAGGCACCGATGCCGTCGCTGGGCTCCCTGGCCAACGCGGCGCGCGGCGGCATGCAGACCTATCCGTGGAAGATGCTTTTCCCGGCGATCAGCATTTGCCTGATCGTGCTCAGCTTCAACCTGCTGGGCGACGGCCTGCGCGATGCGTTCGATCCCAAGCTGAGGAGGTAACAGACGATGAGCACACCGCTTTTGCAGGTCAAGGACCTGTGTACTTCGTTTGACGTGGACGCGGGCGAGGTTCGCGCCGTCAACGGCATTTCCTTTAATTTGGAAAAGGGCAAGGTGCTGGGCATTGTGGGCGAGTCCGGCAGCGGCAAGAGCGTTACGGCCTATTCCATCATGCGCATCCTGGTGGAGCCGGGCCGCATCAAGAGCGGGCAGATCCTGTTCAACGGCGAGGATATCGTTCAGTATTCCAAAAAGCAGATGAGCGAGTTCCGCGGCAAACGCGTATCCATCATCTTCCAGGACCCCATGACGTCGCTCAACCCCACCTATACCATTGGCAACCAGTTGCGCGAGGCCATTTTGCTGCATACCGACCGCAACCGCGCCGAGGCCAACGCCCGCGCGGTGGAAATGCTCAAGCTGGTAGGCGTGAACGAGCCTGAAAAGCGCCTGAAGCAGTACCCCCACGAGCTAAGCGGCGGTATGCGCCAGCGCGTGATGATCGCCATGGCGCTGGCCTGCGAGCCGGATATCCTGATTGCCGACGAACCCACCACCGCTTTGGACGTGACCATTCAGGCGCAGATTCTTGAGCTGATGAAGGAGCTGCAAAAGAAGCTGGGCATGGCCATCATCATGATTACGCACGATTTGGGCGTGATTGCCGATATGTGCGACGAGATCATCGTGATGTACGCGGGTCGGGTGTGCGAGCGCGGCACCGTGGACGAGATTTTCTATAACCCCAAGCATGAGTATACCAAAGGGCTCCTGCGTTCCATCCCCAAGCTGGACAGCAAAAATCACCGCCTGATTCCCATCGCGGGCTCGCCGGTGGACTTGACCTGCATGCCCAAGGGCTGCGCCTTTGCCTCCCGCTGCGATAAGGCGATGAAAATATGCCTGAGCGACCTGCCAGAGGAGCTGTCCATTAACGACGACCACAAGGCGTCATGCTGGATGAACGTTAAGCATGTTTACGACGAGGCGGGGAAGGAGGGAGCCGAGCAATGAGCGAGTACATTTTGGAGGTTCGTGACCTCAAGCAGTATTTCCCCGTGCGCTCTGGCTGGTTTGGCTCCATCCCCCTAAAGGCGGTGGATGGCGTTTCCTTCTCCATCAAGCCCGGCGAAACGCTGGGCCTGGTGGGTGAGTCCGGTTGTGGCAAAACCACCGTTGGCCGCACCATTCTGCACCTGTATAAGCCTACCGGCGGCGAGGTGATCTACAACGGAAACAGGATCACCCCCAAGAATATTTCCCAGTACCGCAAGGACATGCAGATTGTGTTCCAGGATCCGTATTCCTCGCTGAACCCGCGCATGACGGTAGCGGATATTGTGGGCGAGCCGCTGGATATCCATCACCTGTGCGCCACCAAGAAGGAGCGCAGCGACAGGATCGCCGAGCTGCTTACCCTGGTGGGCCTCAACAGCGACCATGCCCGCCGCTACGCGCACGAGTTTTCCGGCGGGCAGCGCCAGCGCATCGGCATTGCGCGAGCGCTGGCGGTCAACCCCAAATTTATCGTGTGCGACGAGCCGGTAAGCGCGCTGGACGTATCCATCCAGGCGCAGATTATCAACACCTTTGAGGAATTGCAGCAAAAGCTGGGCATCGCCTATTTGTTTATCGCGCATGACCTGCTGGTGGTGCAGCATATCAGCCATCGCATCGCGGTGATGTATCTGGGCCGGATTGTGGAGATTGGCACCGCCGAGGATGTGGTGAACAACCCGCAGCATCCCTACACGCAATCGCTGATTTCGGCCATTCCCATCCCAGACCCGGATACGGCGCGCACGCGCCACCGCATTCCCTTGGAGGGCGATGTTCCAAGCCCCCTGCACATGCCTACGGGCTGCCCCTTCCGCACCCGTTGCCGCTATGCCACGGAAAAGTGCGCGCAGGAATGCCCACCCCTGGCCGAAACGGCCCCCGGCCACAGCATCGCCTGCTGGAATCCCCATTATTGACTCTAAGGGCCGCCCTCAGGGCTGCCTTTGGAAATAAAATCTCAGGAGGAAACACAATGAAGAAGCTGCTTTCTGCCCTGCTTGTAATGATGATGATCGTCGCTTGCATGGCGCCCGCTTTCGCGGATGAAGGCTCCGAGCCTGATTGGGCGGAGTATGACGCGCTGATCGCGGAGATCAAGACCACGACCGATACGGCGGCACGTGAGGCCCTCATGCACAAGGCTGAGGACATCCTCATGGAAACCGGCGCTCTGCTGCCCATCTACTATTACAACGACATCTTCATGCAGAAGGAAGGCGTCGAGGGCATCTACTACAATGCCTACGGCAACAAGTTCTTCCAGTATGCCACCAACGGTGACGCCACCACCCTGCGCCTGCAGCTGGCTAGCGAGCCGGACAAGCTGGATCCCGCGCTGAACAGCTCCGTGGACGGCGCCTGCCTGGCCATCATGGCGTTTGGCGGCCTGTACACTTACAATGCCGAGGGCCAGTTGGTTCCCAACTTCGCCGAGAGCTATGAGATGAGCGAGGACGGCCTGTCCTACGTGTTCACCATGAAGGACGGCCTGAAGTGGAGCGACGGCTCCGACCTGACCGCCAAGGACTTTGAGTGGAGCTGGAAGCGCGCCGCCGCGACCGAAACCGCCGCGGACTATGGTTATATGTTCAATGGCATCAAGGGCTATCCGGAAGATCTGGCTGTGACAGCCTCCGAAGACGGCAAGACCCTGACGGTTGAGCTGAACGCTCCCTGCGTATACTTCCTGGATCTGGCTGCTTTCCCCACCTTCTTCGCTGTGAAGCAGGATGTAGTTGAGGGCGCCGAGGGCTACCGCGGCGAGGATGGCAAGGTGCTCAATCCTGGCGTTTGGGCTACCGAGGCTGGCTTCGTGGGCTGCGGCCCCTATGTGCTCACCGAGTGGAAGCACAATGAGAGCATGGTTTATGAAAAGAACCCCAACTGGTATGACGCTGAGAACGTGAAGATCGAACGCCTTGAGCTGATGCTCTCCGCCGACGATACCGCCGTGTATGCCGCCTATCAGGCTGGCAACCTGGACTTCATCGACACCGTGCCGAGCGACCAGATTCAGGTTCTGCTTGACAACCCCGAGTTCCACATCGTGGATAACCTGGGCACCTACTATTCCTGCTTCAACGTAAAGAGCCCCCTGTTTGACGGCAAGACCGTGGAGCAGGCTAACGCCATGCGCCGCGCCTTTGCCAAGCTGGTTGACCGCGACTATATCATTGAAACCGTTGCTCAGACCGGTCAGCAGCCCGCTACCTCCTTCATCCCCGCCGGTATGATGGACGGCAATGGCGGCGTGTTCAAGACCAACGACGACGCTTACACCTTCCCTGTAGAGGATGGATACTACAGCAAGGAAGTGGACGTGGAAGGCGCGATCGAGCTGCTTAAGTCCGCCGGCTATGAGTTCGATGCCAACGGCATGCTCTCCGCCAACACCCCCATCACCTTCGAGTACCTCACCAACGAGGGCAGCGCCCATGTGGCTATCGCTGAGTGCATCCAGCAGGATCTGGCCGCCGTCGGTATCAACATGACCATCCGCACCTGCGAGTGGAACGTGTTCCTGAACGACCGTAAGAACGGCGCCTACGACGTGGCCCGCAACGGCTGGCTGGCTGACTTCAACGATCCTATCAACATGCTTGAGATGTGGGAAACCAACTCCGGCAACAACGACGTACAGTTCGGCCGCTAAGCTGAAGCCTGTATGAAAAGGGGCCCGGTTCCGCGCGAGCGGAACCGGGCCTTTACCATGTTAGGAAATATGGAGCGCGGGAGGCACCGCCTCCCGCACCCACCGTCCAAGGGCTTCGCCCTTGGGAATCCCTTTTTTGCCCGCGATTTGCGCGGGCAAATGGCGGGGTGCAGGGGCATGATGCCCCTGCTGGGGTTTGGGGCGGAGCCCCAACGCCCTCCGCAACCTTACTGCTGCGAAAGGAAGCGCTCGATCAGCCTTTGGTTTTGCTTCAAATCAGGCTTGAGCACCATCATGCCGTTGATGGTTTCATCGGTATAAGCGCCGTCAAAGGGAACGTGTGCGGTTTGGATGGCGGACACGTCCGCCTCCGTAAGCAGGGGCAGCAGGGCGGCGATATCCTGGAGCGTAAGATCAGTTTCCAACTTGCCAAGGGCTTGCAGCACGAATTTGATAAGCGAGGGCGCGTCTAGCGTGCGCACCTGTTCAAACAGTGCGGTCAGCACCGCCTGCTGGCGGCTGGTGCGCTGAAAATCGCTGTCGATCTTGCGGATGCGGCAATAGCTTAGCGCCTGCCTGCCGGTGAGCCGCTGCCTGCCCGGGGCCGCCAACAAATCCCGATTCACCGCCTCGCCAGCGCTTTTGTTGGAATGACGAATGATCTCGTTAAGCTGTGCAAGCTCCTTCTTGCTTACGTCTACCTCTACGCCGCCCGCCAGATCCACGAGCTCCGCCATAAGGGAAAAATGCACGGCGGCGTACCGGTCAACGCGCACGCCGAAGGCACTTTCCAGCGTATCGCGCAGCAGGCGTTCCCCGCCATAGAAATAGGCCGCGTTGAGCCGGGAGTGGCCGTGGCCGGGAATGGCTACGTATAAATCCCGTAGGAACGAAAGCATGCGAACGCTGCCATCCTCCGGCGAAAGGCTGATAAGGAGCATCACATCGCTGCGCCCTGCTTGCTCCTCCTCCTGCGTATCTACGCCGATGAGAAGCATGTGAAAGGGACCGCCGTCCGCGGCAGCTGGAAGCGCCGCGACAGCCAGCGCAAGGGCGCACAAGAGCGCGGCGGTGCGTTTGAAACCTGAATGCATGAAAAAAGCCCTCCTTCAATGCGTGGTGGTTGGAAACAAAACGCATAGGGAGGACGTTTTTCGTGCCGGTGGAAAAATTAGGTGAAGTCCATGTCAAACTGCACCACCAGGCAGTAGCGGGGATCCAGCGAGAGGGCGTAGGCCTTGAGGGATTGAAGCAGCTCGTCGCGTGCCTTATAGCCTACGGGCAGCACGCAGTCAAAGATCAGGTTGATATGGCCCTGACCCGGCACCATGCGAAAATCGTGCAGGGAGAGGGCGGAATCGGTGTTTTGCAGGAACGCCTGCATCTGGCTGCGCACGCGGTTGGTGGTTTCGTCCGATGTGACGATGGGGTCCATATGGATGCAGATGGCCATGTGCAGCTCATGGCTGATTTCGCGCTCCGCATCGTCGATAATCTCATGAATGGCCACGATGTTGCTGTCCGCGCTCACCTCGGCATGCACGGAAGCGATGCAACGCCCAGGGCCGTAATCGTGCAGCACCAGGTCGTGCACACCCAAAATGCCCTCGTGAGCCAAAAGCATTTCGCGGATGCGGCGGGTTTTCTCGGGATCGGGCTTGCCGCCAAGCAGGCTGTCCACCGTATCGCGGCATACCTCAACGCCCGCCTTGAGCACGATAACCGCCACCAGCAGGCCGATGTAGCCGTCAATCGTCCAGCCAAAGGCCCAGGCCAGCAGCACGCTCACAAGCACCGCGCCGGTGGAGAGCACATCGCCCAGGCTGTCCTTGGAGGCGGCCATCAGCGTGCCGTTGCGCACGGCCTTGCCCAGCCTGCGGTAAAACACGTACAGCCATAGCTTCGCCAGCATGGACAGCACCAGAACCGCAAGAACCGGCCAGCTGACGGCCAATGCCTCGGGGTGAAGGATAGCCCCGATGCTGTCACGCAGCAGGCCCAGGCCCATAAGCACAATCAGCGCGCCCACGCCCAGGGAACCGATGTACTCCATACGCCCATGACCGAAGGGGTGCTCCTGATCCACCGGCTTGTGCGCCAGCCGCGTGGTAATGAAGGTAACGATGCTGCCCGCCGCGTCGGAGAGGTTGTTGGCCGCGTCCGCCGTGATGGCTACGGAGCCAGTGAGCACGCCCAGCAGGAATTTTGCGCCGGACAGCACCAGGTTCACCAAAACGCCCGTAATGGAAGCCAACGTGCCGTAAGCGGTGCGAACGTCGGAGTTCTCCACGTCTGAGGCATTATGGATAAAGGTTCGGATGAGCCATGCGGTCATAGGCAGCCGCCTCCCTTGTGCCGTTGGTATATGCGATAATATCCATGCATTATACCAAAAAAGACGGGGCTTTACAAGCGCGGTTTTTTCCGGTGGCTTTACATCCGTTGTGGCGTTACACAGGCCGGGCGACGTTTCACCGCCAGGGCAATCGCTTACGAAAAAGAGAAGAGAAAAAAGGAGAAAAAGCAAGGGGGGAAAAGAGAGCAAATTCATCGAAACCTCAATAGCGAGGTGACGAAGATGAACAAGAGCGAACAGAAAACGTTGCTGGAACTGCTAG
>JALEIQ010000082.1 GCA_022769795.1 Clostridiales bacterium | reverse complement strand
TGGCGCTGCCCACCACGGCGCTGGTAAAGGCGCTGGTGGCCTCACCGGAATACTCGCCGCTTCCCACGGCGCGCACGCGGATGGTCTTGCCCACATCAGAGCCCTGCACCTGATAGGTACCCGTGGTATTGGCAACCGTTTCGTTGCCGATGGTCCACACGTAGGAAAGGCTTGTCCTTACGCTGTTGAGCGTGGAGGGGGTCAAATTCACCGTCAGGGTATCGCCCACCACAGGCGCGGTATTATCCAGCTTCACGCCGGTGATGCGCTTATCGCTCACCACGGGGCCCACCGCGCTGCTGGAGGCCGTGCCGGTATAAACGCCGACGCCCGTAGCCTTTACGGTGATCTTTTTGCCCACATGCTCCGCGGCAAGCTTAAAGTTCTTACCGGTAACGCCTTCCACCGCCTTGCCATCCACCATCCAGGCGTAGGTCGCGGTAGCGTCCGCCGGGCTGGGAACCGCATAGATTGTGGTGCCCGCAACCAGCGAGGAGGCGTTAATGCTTACAGAGGCCAGGCGCGCGCCCGCAACGCGGCTGGTTTCGGCGTTCACGGTGCCGGTGTAGGGCGCGACGCCCTCAACCTTCAGCGCGATTACCTTACCCAGATCGTTTGCCCCTACCTTATAGCTGGCGGTAGTGGCCACCTGCTCGCCGTTTGCCGTCCAAACATACTTGGCGGTAGCGCCGGTAGGCTCCACAGTCGCGGTCAGCACATCGCCAACGATGGGCTGGGTCTTGCTCAGCTTCACGGAATACAGGTTCAAATTGCTAAGCACATTGCCGCCCGCCGTGCATACGGCCACGCCGCCCCAGCCGTCCTTGCCGGTTACCTTGAGCTGGATCAGCTTGCCGATATCGCTTTGCTGAACGGTATAGGTTGCATCCGTGCTTACCTCGCTGCCGCCCACGCGCCAGCTGTAGCTTACCGCAGCCGCCGAGGGCGTGAGCAGAGCGCTGAGCGTATCGCCAACGAAGGGCTGGTTTTTGCTCAGCTTTACCTCGGTCACCCAACGGTCGGCAACCACAGCCTCGGTGGTCTTGCTCTTTGTGCCGGTGTACGCGCCGGTGCCGGTTACCGTCAGGGTAATCTTCTTACCCACATAGCTGCGCAGCACATTCAGGCTGGCGGTGTTGCTCTGTTCCACACCGTCCACCTTCCAGCTATACTTCACCGCTGCGCCCTCGGGCTTTACGGAAGCCTGCAGCACGTCGCCCACAACAGGCGTTACGGGCAGGGGATAGTTAAAGCCCACATCCGTAATCTGCAGCGAAGCAGGCGCGGGCGTGGAGCCGAAGTCCAAAAACTCCGTCATCATATAGCCCATCGCGCCATTGATGGAAATATGGCACCACTTGCTGCCGCGCGAAAGCACCGTCACCGTTGTGCCGGGGCGGTACAGTTGCAGCCGCTTGCCGCCTTCGGTAGCGCGCAGCCATACGCGCAAACCGTTTCCACTGGTTACGGTAGCGGTACCAATGCCCGAAACGGAGCCGCTGGCGGAACCGCTGCCCACCGCGCCAAAGCGCAGATAGCGGTTCATCATCCAGCCAACGGTGCTGCCTACGCGCAGCTGGGACCATTCAATGCCCTGCTGCTGCACAACCACCGTTGTGCCCACGTCATACTTGGCTATTACGCGGTAGGCCTTGCTGGGGCCCTCGCGCAGGCGCACGCCATAGCCGTTATCGCTGGTCACGGTGGCGTAGTCCTCCGCCAAAGCGACGGATGCCATCAGCGGCGTAATGCCTACCAGCAGCGCCGCGATCAGCAAAATGGAAAAGAAGCGTTTCATCTCGATATCCCCTCCGTTACCCAATGTATGTGAGGTGGCGCGCCATATGGATATGGCTACTCCATATAATGCTTCCTTCTGGCATTATACAGATTTTGAGAAGTTTTGTAAAGGGTTTCGAATTAGTTTCTTCAAAATTTTGATACAAATTTGTAAAAAACTATCGATACTCTAACAAAACCTTTTCATTTCCTGCCACCAGTGCCGCCGTAAAATGGTTCTCTTTTTCTTAACGAACCAAAACTCCCTTTTCTTCCCACAAATGGAGAAGTTCTTCGCAGGATTTTTGCCCTTCCTTTTCGCATGCTATTTTACCTCGTCCCAGGTGATGAGGTGGGGAACATAGCGCCGGTCTGGACGCTTGTCGGTATAGAAATCATAGACTTGACCAGTTTGAGCGTTGACAGCAATGACTGTACTGCTGGTGTATCCTATGCGATCTAATACCTCTTGATCGGTTTTCAGGTCAAAGGGCAGAGAAAGATTGGCCCTTGTTCTGCCTTTTGCAGCCCAAACGGGCAGAAGTACAAATTCCTCGCCCTTGTTCTCAGGGTCAATAAAGACCATATACCCGAAGCGCACTTCGTCGAGTGAGCATGCGTAGCCGGCTTTAACCTGACGTTCAAAAACCTTCAGGATCTCACCAAAGGGCAACAGAGGGATGTCCTCTACGTCCACTCCAACCTCTTTGGAGGTATAAAGGTTCACCACAAACTGGTCGGGACGTTTGATGCGAATGACGATCATCGTTGAAGGAACGGCCGCAAAAATTTCATTTTCATCTGAAAAAAGGCCGCGTTCGCTTTCGAGCTCATGAGAAAAGCTATCTACTATCAGGTGCGGTATGCCATGGTAGGTTGTATAAAAGCATAAGCGCTGCCAACCGTTATCTTGAGAACTGCCATAAGAATGCTGGTCATAGCAGGTGAGCTCTTTATCTTGCATAAAGGGCAGCCATTTTTTGAGCGACTGCTCAGCGATTATCGAAGCATCCTGCCAAGGTAGATCAGGGTCAAAGGTATAATTAGCATCCAGAACCGGAAAAGTTAATTCATCCTGAGGAAAATTGCGATTGACCGTCTTGTAGCTCCATGTGTTTCCATACCATTCCAGCGATTCATCCAGACCCTCGGCAGGCGGCTCCCATGTGATACGCACCACAGGTACAGCATCCACCTCCGGCACCACGATGGGCACGCCCACAGCCACCGTATCCCCATCCTTGATATTTTTGCCGTCGCCTTTCTTGATTACATACTCCCCCGTCCACCGCTCGGGCAGAGTTTCCCGAATGTCCTGGATGGAAACATAACTCTTTTCGCCCATAGCCAAGGTGGTAGAGGTGATGATCGTGAACAGAACCATACAGAATGTGATCGCACGAAACCGTTTTCGCATAGCCTTCGCTTCCTTTCGCGTGCTATTTCACCTCGTCCCAGGTGATGATGTGGGGAACATGGAGCCTTTCAGGACGGATGTCATTTAAGAAATCAAACGTTTCACCGGTTTGCGCGTTGACCAGGAGAATGGCGTCGCTGCCATATCCTCCGCGATCCAATAACGCTTGATCGGTCTTCAAATCAAAGGGAATGGTAGTAGAGATACGTGTCCTTCCCTTTGCGGCCCAGACGGGCATCAGGAGAAACTCCTCCCCCTTTTTCTTCGGATCAATAAAGGCCATATACCCAAAGCGTACTTCATTGAGTGAGTATGCATACCCATCCCTTACCCGCTGTTCGAGTACTTTCAGAATTTCTTCAAAGGGCAGCAGCGGGATATCCTCAATTTCCACTCCAACTTCTTTGGAGGAGCAGATTACCACCCAAAATTGACCCGGGCGCTTGATCAGTATGTATGCTATGCCTAATGGAACGGATGGAACTTCCTTCCCTTTAGGGCCTAATTCGCTCTCAACCTGATATGTGAAAGGGCAACCACCTACCAGCTGCGGTATGCCGTAGTAAGTTTTATAAAAAAAGAGGCGTTGAAAACCGTTATCTGCTGAAATGCCAAAAGAGTGTTGAATGTAACAGGTAAGTTCCGTATCTTTCATAAAGGGTAGCCATTTTTTGATCTCCTCAACGGCGATCGCTGGAGCATCCTCCCACGGTAGGGAAGGGTCAAACGTAACGTTGTCTTCCAGCAAGGGAACGGGTGAATCGTCCTCTGAAAAATCACGGATAATCACCTTTACAGACCAGTCATTTTCACGTACATCAAGTGACTCATCCAACTCCCCTACATCCACAGGCGGATCCCATGTGAGGCGCACAACGGGGACACTATCCACCTCCGGCACCACAATGGGCACATCCACAGTCACCGTATCCCCGTCCTTGATATTTTTGCCGTCGCCTTTCTTGATTACATACTCCCCCATCCACCGCTCAGGCAGGGTTTCCCGAATGTCCCTGATGGAAACATAGGCATTCTCGCATAAGGCAAAGCTCGCGGAAAAGACGGCGGCGAGTAAAATCGTGCAGAATGCGGTTGCGCGAAACGTTCTTCTCATAGGCTTCCCCTCCTTCCTTATATCATTAGGACGGCTGACAGCACACAAAAGTTCATTTCCACGAAACTCTTTCTTTCATTTTCCGCAAAGAAGGGGCTATATCGCCCACTCGCGCCGCATATTCGCCTATTATAATAAGGTAGCCTTGCGCATATATCCCTATTGCGCCGCGCCCCGGAGCCCGCATTGACATCCATATATACAAATCAATATAATGGGTATGTAAATCTTGGCATTTACAACGCGGCACAGGTATGTTAAACTTTTAACGAATCAGAAAGGAGTGAGTATCCCATGACTGACACGCACAAGCTTGTAGACAGTATGGAACGCCTTGAAGAAGAAATCACCCTCGTTCGTGCCGCGCAGAAGCAGTATGCCTCTTTCACTCAGGAGCAGGTGGATAAGATTTTCTTTGCCGCCGCCATGGCAGCCAATAAAATGCGCATTCCTCTGGCCAAGATGGCCGTGGAGGAAACCGGCATGGGCGTTGTGGAGGACAAGGTAATCAAAAACCACTTTGCGTCCGAATATATTTATAACGCCTACCGCAATACCAAAACCTGCGGCGTAATCGAGGAGGATAAAGCCTTTGGCGTCACCAAAATCGCCGATCCCATCGGTGTGATCGCCGCGGTGATTCCCACCACCAACCCTACCTCCACCGCCATTTTCAAAACCCTTGCGTGCCTGAAAACCCGCAACGGCATTATCATTTCACCCCACCCGCGCGCCAAGCGCTGCACCGCCGAGGCGGCCCGCATCGTGCTGGAGGCCGCCGTTGAGGCTGGCGCTCCCGAGCACATTATCTCCTGGATTGACGTGCCCAGCCTGGAAATGACCAACCTTGTTATGAAGGAATGCGACTGCATCCTGGCGACCGGCGGCCCCGGCATGGTGCGCTCCGCCTATTCCAGCGGCAAGCCCGCCCTGGGCGTGGGCGCGGGCAACGTACCCGCCATCATTGACGAGAGCGCGGATATCCCCTTGGCGGTCAACTCCATCATTCATTCCAAAACCTTCGATAACGGCATGATTTGCGCCTCCGAGCAGAGCGTCATCGCGCCCGCCTCCATCTACGACGATGTGCGCGCCGAGTTTGCGGCCCGCGGCTGCTACTTTCTCAAGGGCGACGAGCTGGATAAGGTGCGCAAGACCATCATCATCAACGGCGCGCTCAACGCCAAAATCGTGGGCCAGCCTGCGCACAAAATCGCCGCGCTGGCGGGCGATTTCATCGACGAGCATTTCAAGGTGCTCATCGGCGAGGTGGAAAGC
>JALEIQ010000002.1 GCA_022769795.1 Clostridiales bacterium | reverse complement strand
GCCTATTCTGTAGGAAGGGCGAGATGTGCGCTTTGCTGATAAAACATGAGGAGGAAAGTGATGAAAAAGGCATGTATACTTCTTCTGGTAGCGCTTATGTTTGGTTCGTCCGCTGCGACTGCGCAAGAAAGCGTGAATATTGTGGAGCTTGCTGCGCAAACGCCCGCAGAGTGGCAGCAAACCTATGAGGCACACGGACGAACGATTGAGATTGATGTTCCTATTGAAATTCCGGATGTTGATACGTTTCCTGTCCTGATTGGGGCAAAGCGAAATTCGCGTGTGTCCGATGAGCTTGTGCAGTACTATGAAACTATGGAACATACCTTTGAAGAAGTAATATACTGGAATTCGGAAATGAAGTTCACGATAACTGTTAACAATCCTACAAGATCACGTTTGAAAAAGGGATCTAACCCAGGTTTCATATACGAGCACGATCTGGATCTAAGAAATTGTGATTGGAACAGCGCCTATGCAGAAGAAAACGATATGACCCTGCAAGAAGCTTGGAAAATCTTTTGTACGGAGTTCGACCGGTGCTACGGCAAGGGTAAGAGCGCTGAATTGTTCATAAAGTCTGTTGTTCTTGAGGATATATGTAAAATATATGATAAATCAGGGGAAGCCATTGAGCACCTTACGCCAAAGGGAAATTATTGCATTGAATGCGCGCAGAAGTTTCACAACATTCCCGTACTGGCAACCATCAGCTATGCATATCACAAGCCTGTGAAAAACAGTAAACTGCCGCTTGTAAATCTGCTCATTCGGGGCAATATTGCCGATGAGGATTCCTTTTCTCTATACCTTGCGCTTCTGCAAGAAGAAGGCATTCTATATGAGGACGTTCCGCTCTGCTCCTTCAGCCGGATTCAGGAGCAGTTGGAGGAACGAATTTCTGCGGGTATTCTGCGAGATATCTATACGCTTCGGTTGGGATATGTAGGTTTTTCTATGCCGGATGACGATGAAGCGATCTGCTTCTTCCCCTGCTGGATAGTTGAGGGCGCAATGTACGCTTCTGCGAAAGAGGAACGGAAGGCGAATACCAGACCGAATGATCCTGTGTTGTCCATAAGACATCAGACGGATTATGCCACGTTGTTCTTCAACGCCCAAACGGGTGAAATGTTTGATCCTGCCAGCAGCAAAAAGGATCGATTGAATGTTCCCCAAATCATAACCTACTAATCATTTATGGCTTCATTCTCGTGGAAAGCATGGGCAGCGCATTTCCAAGCGCTGTCCAAAATTTTTGGCAGGATGTTACCTTTTGCACGCCTAATTCCTCTTATATAGCGGAGGTGGGAAAAGTGAGCAAGGAGGAGCTGGACGCACGCGTTTGGGAAATACGCATATCGCTTTTGCGGCTGGCTGGCAGCATCCTGCGGCATCCGCAAAACGCGGAGGACGCGGTTTCGCAGGCGATTGTAACGGCATATCAAATGCTGGATACCCTGCAGGACGACGCGGCGCTCAAGCCATGGCTGATGAAGATCACCGCGCGCTGCTGCTTCGAACAAATCCGCAAGCAGCGGCGGGAGCCCGTGTATGAGGAGCCAGCGCTGATGGGAAAGCGCCTGTTTGCACCGGGGCCTCAGCCAACGCTGTATGACACGCTGATGCAGTTGCCTTCACATTTGGCGCAGGTATTGGCGCTGTACTATTATGAAGGGTACTCGACGGCGGAGATCGGAGAGTTGCTTGGGCTGTCCCGGCCTACGGTGTCCATGCGGCTGAGCAGGGGACGCAGACAGCTAAAAAAGCTGCTGTTGGCAGAAGAACAGGAGATGGAAGGAGATGAGCAAATTGAAGCGGCAGGCATTTGACGAGGCGTTGCGCCAGAGGGCGCAAGGCGAGCGCTTTGAGGTGGAGGCGGACGTGGATTTGGCGCTGCGTAGGACGATGGAGCATGGCGGAATTGCGAAAAGAAGGACGGCGAAAGCAGCCCCGCGCAAAAGGCAATGGCTTGTGCCGACTATGGCGGTCGTCGTTGCGGGCATCGCTTTGGGGGTGGTGTTCGCGCGCCCTCCGCAGGATTTGTTACGCGGGGCTGTGTTGCCGGAGGAAACGCCCGAGAATCTTGAAGCGACGGTTCCGCTTGCAGAGCGGGAGCAGAAGCAGGAGCCTGAGGTGCAGGCGAGCCTGCGCGCCACCTATGATTGGGCGTGCGCGGAATTTACCCTTACAAACGATACGGAGGATATCTGGCTGTTGGAATTGGCGGCGGACGCGGACGGCGTTGCGCTGGAAGCGGCGGACGGGCTGTTTTGGCTGGAGCCGGGGGCTAGCTGCATGGCCCGCGCAACATGGATACCCGGCCAAAAGCTGGGCGTGTTCCAGGAGAAGGTTCTCATGAACTGGAGCTGCGCGTTTTACCGCGTAACGGCGGATGTGCTGCATTGGATGGACGGCGAATGGCTGGAGCCGGGGCAAGAGGGATACGAGGCGCAGCAGGAGCTGATTGAGGACGCTTATGCGAATGGCGCGCTGATTTTGGCTCCCGGAGATTGGAAAAACGGTATGGCGGGCGAAATGGCGCTGGCGCTTCCGGGCAGCTTCTATGGCGAGCACGCGAATATAACGGAGCTGGAGTATTATGCGGAGCAGGGAATGTTGGAAAAGAGCCAGATTGAAAGAAATTCCCGGCAGGAGGCGCCTTGCAGCCCCGAATTTGTAGCAACGGACGCGCCGCTGGACATAAAGCTATGCGAAGGCTATGTGAAGCGGCTGATGCGCGTGGATATCGGCCCGGAACATATCTATTGCGTGGTGGATCGTGTGTTTGAAACGGAAGAGGCGGCCTCCGCATTTTTGGGTTCCCCTAACACGCTGGGAGATATCATGATGAAGGGAGGCGGCCCGATCAGCCACGATGTGCTGCGCGCCAACGAACTGGATGTGCAGGGCATAGATCGCAGCTGGATTGGCGCGCCCTGGCAGGATAGCGCCGGCAGATGGCACGTTACCAACGAATGCCTCTGCTACCCGGTGAGCGGGCTGAAAAGCGGGGATGTGCTCACGTTCCAGGCAGGAGCCGCGGATAGGGAGGCGCTTTCCTATGTGGTTCCGTAAGGCGCTTGCAGGCGGCCTGGCCCTGGCGCTGGCGCTGGGCGTGTGCGCTCCCGGCAGCGCCAGTAAAATACGCCTGAAGAATGAACCCGACCGGCCCATTGCCGCCGTAGACGCGGCAAGCGACCTGCCTTATGTAAAGGGCGAAAGCCCCACGACGGGGCTGCCTGTTCGCGAAGGCGCGTTTTTGCCGGTGCTAGTGTCCATAGACCAGCAGGGCGGAAGGCGCATAGGAGCCAAGCGCTGGGGAGCGCAGGCCAAGACCTATGCCATATGGGGCGCTCAATATGCGGATATTGTGTATGAAAGCGCCGCTCTGCACCTGAAAAGCGGCTATGCCACCCGGCTAACCTTTGTCATCAGCGACGCGTTGCTAAACGGGCAGGAGGTGAATGTGGGGCCCATGCGCTCCGTGCGGCCCTGCCACGTGACGCTGCGGGAAGAATGGCAGGGGATACTGGCGTATGCCGGCGGCATGCGCCGGGTCGATTTGCCCGAGGCGCGCAGGCTGGATGCAATCGATAACGAAACGGCGTTCGATTTTCTCAGAAGGCGCAGCGATTGGGCATGGCGGGTAAAGGATATCAAAGCGCCCGCGAACATCAATGTGGACGTCACGGCGGTGCGGGCAATGGCGGAGCCGGGCGCGCGTTCGTCCGCAAGGCCCTTTCTGTTTGACGGAGGTTCCGTGGTGGACGGCCTGCCCAAGGCAACCAATATAGCCCTGGACTGGGGTAACAAGACGTTTCAAAGCAGCTTTCAATACGACGCGCAAAGCGGGCGTTACCTGCGCTTTCTGGGAAAGGAGCCTGCCCTTAGCTGCAAAACGCCCACGGACGGCGAAGAGGAGCAGATGGGGTTTGAAAATGTAATCATCCAGCGGGTGCGGTATGAGCAGAAGGACAGCATGATGCCCTTCCCGTCTATGACAAGCGTGGGCGTAGGAAACGCGGATATCTTCATAGAAGGAAGATACGTAGCCGGGGCCTGGGTACGAACCGGCGAGGATGCGCGAACGATCTTTTTGGACGCGCAGGGGAAAGAAATACGCCTGAAGCGAGGAAAAACGTATATCGCTCATTTTCCTGTGGAATGTGAATTAACATTGGAATAGTGGCAAATGCTAAGGCCGCCGGATGCGTCCGGCGGTCAATTTTTGACCGTTTGTGAATTTTTAGACGAAATTTTCGGACTTAGAAGGAAAAATGCAGTAAAGGGCGAATTAATAGAATTAGGGTAAGGTTGGGACTTTACCCGAATGCAAAACACGGCAGGCTTCTGCCATACCAAATATCAATATGGGAGGAACTTCATTATGAGTATGGATCTCTCGTACCTGGGCATCGTAGCTTCCAAAGTTTATCGCAACCTGCCCGTTAGCGTGCTGACGGAAAAGGCGCTTGCCCGCGGCGAAGGCACCCTGAGCAACACCGGCGCGCTGGTGGTAAAGACCGGCAAGTACACCGGCCGTAGCGCGAACGACAAGTTCATCGTGGACACGCCCGCCGTGCATGACGAGATCGCCTGGGGCAAGGTGAACCGTCCCATTGAGAAGGAAAAGTACGACGCGATTAAGAGCAAGGTGCTGGCCTACCTGCAAAACCGCGAGCTGTTCGTGTTCGACGGCTTTGCCGGAGCGGACGAGAAATATATGAAGGGCTTCCGTATCGTGAACGAGCTGGCTAGCCAGAACCTGTTCATCCATCAGCTGTTGCGCCGTCCTAGCCAGGAGCAGTTGGATAACTTCCAGCCCGATTACACCATCCTTGTCGCGCCCGGCTTCAAGTGCATCCCGGAGATCGACGGCACCCGCAGCGAGGCCGCTATCCTTGTGAACTACGAGGAAAAGATGGTTGTTATCTGCGGCAGCCAGTATGCGGGCGAAATCAAAAAGAGCGTATTCTCCGTTATGAACTATGTGCTGCCCAAGATGGGCGTGTTCCCCATGCACTGCTCCGCCAACATCGGCCACGACGGCGACAGCGCCGTGTTCTTCGGCCTGAGTGGCACCGGCAAGACCACCCTGAGCGCCGACCCCAACCGCAAGCTGATCGGCGACGACGAGCACGGCTGGGCCGACGACAGCGTGTTCAACTTCGAGGGTGGCTGCTATGCCAAGTGCATCAACCTGTCCGCTGAGAAGGAGCCCGACATTTACAACGCCATCAAGTTTGGCGCGCTGGTTGAGAACGTGGTGATGGATCCCGAAACCCGCGAGTTCGACTTTGACGACGCTTCCTTGGCTGAGAACTCCCGCGTGGGCTATCCCGTGGAGTACATTCCCAATGCCGAGCTGAGCGGCAAGAGCACCAGCGTGCCCAAGACCGTTATCTTCCTGACGGCTGACGCTTACGGCGTGCTGCCTCCTATCTCCAAGCTGGATAAGAACCAGGCCATGTATTACTTCGTATCCGGCTTCACCTCCAAGCTGGCCGGTACCGAGATTGGCATCACCTCTCCCGTGCCTACCTTCTCCACCTGCTTTGGCGAGCCCTTCCTGCCGCTGGATCCCTCCGTGTACGCTTCCATGCTGGCTGAGAAGGTTGAAAAGTCCGGCGCGAACGTATACCTGGTCAACACCGGCTGGAACGGCACCGGCAAGCGCATGAAGCTTTCCTACACCCGCGCCATGGTGACCGCCGCGCTCAACGGCAGCCTGGAGAATGCCGAGTTTGTAACCGATCCCTACTTTGGCGTGGCCGTGCCCACCACCTGCGAGGGCGTGCCGTCCGAGCTGCTGGTGCCCGCCAACACCTGGGAGGATAAGGCCGCTTATGAGGCCAAGGCCAAGGAGCTGGCCAAGAGCTTTGTGGAGAACTTTAAGAAGTACACCCACATGAGCGCTGAGGTTGTTGCCGCCGGCCCCAAGGCTGAGTGAAAATAACCGCTGAATGAAACGATGGCCCGGGGGCTTGCGTTAGCAGGCTTCCGGGCCGCTTTGTATAAGCGAAGGCAGGGGAAAGGAGGCGGACGGCTGATGGGGCACTTTGGCTTTTCCTATGTTGGACTTATTTTCCTGGTAATGCTGCTGGCACCCAATCTGATTTGGACAAAGCAGAAGCCTGAAGGCTACGAAGCCGCCGCGGCGCGTGAAAACCGCGTGCTGCTGGCTTTCGAGCGCGTGGGCGAAGTACTGGTGACCTGCGCCGCGCTGGCCTTTTCGGATTGGAATCCGCGAGGGCTGGAGCCGTGGCTGCTTTGGTTCGTACTGGCGGCGGCGTGCATGCTGCTGTATGAGGTCTTTTGGATACGGTATTTTCGCAGTCCGGATACGATGCGTGATTTTTACGCCAGCCTGTTGGGCGTGCCCGTGGCGGGCGCTACGCTGCCGGTGGCGGCGTTTGCGCTGCTGGCGGTTTATGGACGGAATATTTGGCTGCTGTTGGCTGTGGCGATTCTTGGCGTTGGCCATATCGGCATCCATTTGCAGCATTTGAGGGAAATCAAAGAAGAGCCGCCGCGATGATGATTGCGCGGCGGTTTTCCATAGGCTTTTATCGGTTATTCCTGGGCGGTGAGCGCATAGTTGAACGCGCTTGCCCGCATAAAGCCCGTTAGACCGCCCAGCTGCACGTGGTACCAATCCTTGTCAAAGCCCAATACGGTTACGGCTACCCCTTGCTGAAAGGCCCCGAGCGATTGGCTCTGGCCGGTGCGATCGGGATAGAGATCGGCGCCGTTGGAACGCTGAATGGAGAGCGTGGGCATGGCGCTTGTGAATTGGACGTTCGCGGGATCTCGAAGCAGGTATTCCTCCTTCATGTAGCCGTCAAACGCGCCGGGCGCGTTGCCGATGCGCACGTGCAGCCAGCCATGGGGAGCAGTATCGTCCAGGAGAACATAGGCAAAAACGCCGTTGAAATATTTGCCCAGCGAGATGCTATCGGCGGAGGGGGACTCGCGCAGATTGAGGCGATCCTGGGGGTTGGGATTGTTTACGACGGCATAGGCGGGATAGTCCCTGGCGAGGGAAAGAGCGGGAAGGGTAAGCAGCATAAGGGCAAGCAGCAGAGGAAAAAACGCGCGTTTCACAGGGGAACACCTCCGTTAAAATGGTTTACAGGAATGAAACGAAGCGCGCGTTACTTTTCATGCCAAGCATGGAAAAACGCGGAGGGAAACGGGTGCGGTTCGCGGGAGGATTGGACAAGGGCTTATGCGGCGGCTTTTGCGGGTGAAAAAAGCTGGGTTAGCCTGGTTGGGGATCGCGACAGACTGTAGAACGGGCCTGTCGCGGTTTTCCTTTCTTCGACAGGCCCTTTTTTGCTTGTGCGTATGCGCCCAAAGCTGATTTTGACCATCTTACACTTGATGCGATTTTTTTGTGCACAAAACCGAATCGTTTCTTAGAACGGAGGAAACTGCAACCCCTTCTTTATCAACAGCCTGCTGTCTTTTCCACCTTGCGGCTTTTGTACGCGGCATTTGTCCCACTAGGCGGACAATGGCGCCTGTATCTGGGTAACTGTGTTAATGACGTTACTTGTGTCTTATGTTACCAATCTCATCAATGACCTCCCCAAAAAG
>JALEIQ010000310.1 GCA_022769795.1 Clostridiales bacterium | reverse complement strand
GAAGATGCACCACTGGACGGAATGGCTCATAAAGCATCATCCCTCCGCGCACACCACGCTGTATTCCTGCTGGATGAGCTTTGACGGCTATGCGGCGGCGCTGAGCAAATGCCGCCACCCGCGCGTACGCTGCGTGGTGCGCGGCCATGCCTACGATATCGATACGGAGCGCAACCCCATGAACCCGTATTTGATGAAGCAGCGCATCGCACAGGAGGCGGACGGCCTCTATTTTATCAGCAAGACGGCGCGGCAGCAGTATTTGTCCTATATGGCCGGACGGGTGGACCGGCGCAAGCTGCACGTGCTGGCGATGGGCTCGGGCGGCGAGCCGGTGGAAACCCTGCGCGAGCCGCCCATGTACACGCAGGGCGTTATGCGCGTGGTAAGCTGCGCCATGCTGATTCCCATCAAGCAGGTGCATTTGCTGGCGGAGGCGCTGGCAAGCTGGCAGGGCGGCCCCGTGTGCTGGACGCACATCGGCGGCGGCGAGGGCGAGGCGGAGCTGCGCAAGCTCATCTCTGAAAAGCTGGATCCCAAGGAAAACGTGATCTGCGAGCTGCTGGGCACGCTGGATTCGGCGCGCATCCAGCAGATTTACGCTACCAAGGCCTTCGATGTGTTCGTGAACACCAGCCGCAAGGAGGGCGTGCCCATTTCCATCATGGAGGCCATGCGCCATGGCATACCGGTGATCGCCCCGCGTGTGGGCGGCATTCCCGAACTGGTTACGCCGGATGTAGGGTATTTGTACGATCCCGCCGAGGGCGCGCAGGGCGTGCTCAGGGCGCTGGAGCAGCTGGCCTCCCTGCCCTGCGAACGGGCGCAGCGCATGCGCGCCGCCGCCAAGCGCCGCTGGGACAAGTATTATTGCAGCATGGCGCTTATGCCCAGGCTGTTTCCGGAGCAGGTTAGGCATGCGGGCAGCCGGGCGAAGTAAACGATGAAAAGGGGCGAAAGGTCATGGCGCAGTCCCCAAAGCGGATTTTGATTGTAAGCTATTATTTTGGCCCGCAAAACGCCATCGGCGCGGTACGGCCCACCAAGCTGGCAAAATACCTTGCCCGTATGGGGCATGAGGTAACGGTGATCTGCGGCATAGGCATGACGAGCTTGAAGGATCCTACGCTGGAACGCGATATGCGCGAGCTGAAGGACGTGCATGTGGTGCGCGAGTGGAATCCGCTGCGCGCATGGAAAGCGCGCAAGCGGGAACAGGCCGCTCCCTCAGGCGCTTCAAAATCCGCCGTCGCGCCAAAGGAAGAAGCCCCAAAGACGCCCTCGCTTCTTCATCGCGCGGCGGACGCGGCGTATCTGTACCTGTGGTGGCTGGCGGATCGCAGCTTCGCCCATCGCGCCGTGCGCGAGCTCAGGCGTTTGAAGGGACCGTATGATGCGGTATTTTCCAGCTATGCGCCCTTTAGCGTGCACGAAATCGCCCGCGAGGCGAAGCGACGGGGAATCGCCCGGAAATGGATTGCGGATTTTCGCGACGAGGTGAACCTCTCCTTTGGCTGGCAGGCCGGACGCAAGGCGCGCTACATGCGCATGCTGCGCCGTGAGGCGGATGTTTTGACCGCCGTATCCCAAGGCTTTTTGGAAATGATGGATTTTCAGAACGTGGGGCGCGTGCTCTCCAACGGGTACGACCGGGAGGATTTGCCCGCCGCCGGCGCGCCCATGAAGCATGACAGGCTGCGCGTGGTCTACTGCGGCCTGTTAAGCATGGCGCGCAAAAATGTGCCCGACAGGGATTTAACGCCCATGTTCCGTGCCCTTCGCGCGCTGGCCGGCGAGGGCGCGCTGCCGCTCGAGCGGCTTACGCTGGTATACGCCGGAAGCGAGGGCGCGTTGTTTCGTTCGCAGGCGGCGAGCTGCGGGCTGGAGGGCTGCGTGGAGGATCATGGGCTGGTCAGGCGCGATGAATCCATCCGCCTGCAGCAGAGCGCGGACATCCTGCTCATGGCTTCGTGGCATACGCAGGCGCAAAGAGGCATTCTCACGGGCAAGCTGTTTGAATATATGATGACGGATAAGCCCATCGTATGCTGTATGGGAGGCGACGCGCCGGGCAGCGGCGTGAAGCGCGTTTTGCAGGAAACCGGCATGGGCGTGTGCTGTGAAGCGGCTTGCGCCCAGGCGGATGAGGCGGCGCTCAAGCGCTATCTTGCGCAGGCGGCGGAGCGGTGGAAGAACGGAGCGCCGCTGCTTGCCGCAAAACGGCAGGCCGAGGTGGATGGCTACGCCTACCCCGAGCTGGCGCGCACGCTGGCCGAATGGATGGATGAGGCATAAATGGGGAGGCTGGACAGGATGAAAAGGAGAGCCGCGCTTTGGGTAATGATCTTGCTGACGCTGTGCGGCTTCGGCAACGCCACGGCGCAGGAGGCGGTTACCCTTACGGTGGAAAAGCAGGAGTTCATTGTGTCTGTGGGCAGAACGGCCCAGGTGAAGGCGGCGGCTGCGCCCTATGCCGCGCGCAAGGCGGGCGTAAGCTACCAAAGCAGCGATGAAGGCATAGCCACGGTGGATAGCCGCGGCAGGATCAAGGGCGTAAGCGTCGGCGAGTGCCAAATTACGGTGAAAAGCAACTACGATGAAAGCGCTGCGGCCACGGTTCGCGTATCGGTGGTGAAGCCCGTAAAAAAGCTCGCCGCACAGGCGGAGAGCGCAAGCATTCATATAGGGCAGAGCACGCGGATTACCTGCGCCTACACCCCGGAGGACGCCACCCTTCAAAGCGCGGTTTATGCTTCCTCGCGCGAGAAGGTTGCCACGGTGGATGAAAACGGCGTGATAACCGGCCATGCCAGGGGGCAGGCGGTGATTACCGTGAAATCCGCCGATGGAGCGGCAAGCGCCCGCGTAACCATAAAGGTGCTTCAGCCGCCTACCAGCGTGAGCCTTTCGCCTGAAAGCCTTACGCTTACAACCGGGAAAAAGGCCGCTATCAAAGCTGTGGTGCTGCCTAAGAACGCCGATAACAAAAAGCTTATCTGGTCCTCTAGCGATGAAAGCGTCGCTACGGTGGACAGCCGCGGCCGCGTGACTAGCGTCGCTCCCGGCCAGGCGGTGATTACCGCGGCCTGCGAGGATGACCCCAGCGTTACCGCCAGCGTCACGCTGCGGAATGTGCGCCTGGCTTCCAGCGTGAGCTTTCCGGAAAAGAGCTACGATGTGACCGTTGGGCACACCCTCCAGTTGGAACCGCAGGTGCTGCCGGAGGATACGACCAGCAAGGCTGTTACGTACAAGGTGAAGAATCCCCAAATCGCCTCCGTGGATGAAAATGGGCTGGTAACGGCCCTAAAGGGCGGGAAAACCACCGTGACCGTCGTTTCCACGGACGGCTCCAAACGTCGCGCCACGGTGAATATCCGCGTGGTGGTTCCGGTCACGGGCGTGTCTTTCAAGCAGCCTGGCATCCGCGTGGGCGCGGGAAGCCATACCTATGTAACGGCTGTGCTGGAGCCAAAGGACGCAACCATCCAAAACATGACCTGGAGCTCAAGCGATGAGAGCGTCGCAACGGTAAAGGGCTCCGCCAACAAGGCGCGCGTCAGCGGCCGCCAGTGGGGACGCTGCCAGCTTACCGGAATCACGGAGGACGGCGGCTATCGCGCAAGCATCGATGTAAATGTGGGCTCCCTGCGCCATGCGGTGAAGGTTGAATCCATCGAGCTCCGGGACGGAAAGCCCTACATCGTGCTTAAAAACCACAGCGATATGTATATCACCAGCGTCAGCTATATCATTACCGGCACGGACGAGCAGAACAACACCATCCGCTTGAGCACCCGCAGCGATACGCTGTACGGCACGTACAGCCACACGCTGACCCCTGGCGAGAAAACGCAGCATGGCCGCTTCAGCTTCCAGCATGAGGCAAAGTATACCAACCTGCAAAGCGTATCCATCGCTATTACCGGCTGGGAAACGGATACGGGGTATTATGACAATTACGGCAATTTGCAGTATACCTATGAAATTTCCGATAGCCATCTGGAATGGACGAACTGGCAAACGGATTATTACAAGCAGATTCAAAGCAATCCCCGAGCCAATTGAAGCTGCCTGCAGTTTCAGGCCGGCGAAAAAGCTCGCTGTGCGATCTTTTTCGCCGAAACAGGGTTCACCTGCGCTTGCGGCGCGGCCGGTGAACCCTGCAAGGAAACCTTGCGCAGCAAGGTTTCCGACCCAGCGACATGTGCGGTGGGGTCGGATTATAGTTGAAGGGTTGCGACCCTCCGACACCTCCCAAGGGGTTTTTCTACAGTCTGACCCGGCATTCCCTTTCGCAGGCATGCCGGGCTTTTGGTATTTGTGAACCTTCCGTAAACAAGCCGTGTTTTGCATTGACAACCCTAATTAGCAATGATAGGCTATGACTGAATGAACGGTTTTGGTTTTACAGTATTTTGAAACCGTTCGGGAAGGAACGCAAGTGAGCTATATTACCTTTGAAAACGTCACCAAGGAATACCGCACCGGCGGCGAGAGCGTGCTGGCGGCCAACGAAGTGAGCTTTGAGATGGAAAAGGGCGAGCTGTGCGTGGTGCTGGGCCCCAGTGGCGCGGGTAAAACCACCATTTTGAATCTGCTGGGCGGCATGGATAAGGCCACATCCGGCAGGATTACCGTGGGCGGCAAGGAAATCACCAGCTTAAGCGGCAAGCAGCTTACGCAGTACCGCAGGCTGGACGTGGGCTTCGTGTTCCAATTCTATAACCTTATGCCCAACCTGACGGCGCTGGAAAATGTGGAGCTGGCGCGGCAGGTGTGCCCAAACGCGCTGAATCCGGTGGAGGTGCTGGGCCAGGTGGGCCTGAGCGAGCGCATGAATAATTTTCCCGCGCAGCTTTCCGGCGGTGAGCAGCAGCGCGTATCCATCGCGCGCGCCCTGTGCAAAAATCCCGCCCTGCTTTTGTGCGACGAGCCCACCGGCGCGCTGGATTCCAAAACTGGCTTGCAGGTGCTGTCCCTTTTGAAGGATGTGAGCGAAAAATACCAAACCACCGTGGCCATTATCACGCATAACGCGGCCATCGCGCCGCTGGCAAAGCGCGTGATCCGCGTGCGCAACGGGCGCATTGAAAGCGTGGAAATGAACGAGCATCCCGCCTCGGTGGAGGAAATTGCATGGTAAAGAATGCGCTGCGCCGCAAGCTGTTTCGGGATATGTGGAAGAACCGGATGCAGTTTTTGGCGGTGATTTTGCTCTGTGCGCTGGGCACATGGGTGTTCAGCGGGCTGGACGCCGCCTGGCGCATGATTGACCTTTCCGCAAGCACCTACTTTGAATCTCAAAACCTGGCCGATTTATGGGTCACGTTGCAGGGTACGGACAGGGCGGCGCTTGCGGAAGTTCGCGCCATGCCGGGCGTTAAAGATGTGCAGGCCCGCGCCAGCGCGGAGCTCAAGGTGGATTTGCCCCACGATCCCAGCCGGGTGCTGGAGGCGTATGACGAGAGCATACGCATTAACAAGCCGCTTATGTACGAGGGCGCTGCGCTGGAGAGCAGCGATATGCGCGGCTGCCTGCTGGATAAGGAGTTTGCCGCCGCAAACGGGCTTGCCGTAGGCGACAGGCTGCCCGTCAAGCTGGGCGAAAGCGTATACGAGTTTATCATCCGCGGCACCTGCCTGAGCGCGGAATATGTGTCGCTGAACAAAAACACCGTGCACGACCCGCTTAACTACGGCTTTGTGCTCGTCAACAGCCGGGGCATGGAGCGCCTGGCGCTGAACGGCATGGTGATTACCCTTGCGCCGGGAGCAAGCAGCGACGCCGTGCGCGACCGAATCTCTGCCCGCTATCCCGAGGCGCTGATTGTGGATCATACCTCGCACAAGGCCACGCACGGCCTGCGCAAGGATGTGGAGATGTTCCGCAACCTAAGCTACGTTTTCCCGCTGCTAGCCTTTGCGGTGGCGGCCATGATTGTGCTTACCACCATTACCCGTATGCTGGAAAACCAGCGCACGCAAATGGGCACCCTGAAGGCGCTTGGCTATCATGACGGACAAATGCTCAGGCATTATCTGAGCTATGCGTTTTATCCCTCGCTGGTAGGTTCGCTGGTCGGCTTGTTTGTGGGCAGGTGCACCCTGCCGTATATCCTATGGTCACTGGAGGAGGCTCAATTTACCTTTCCCTATCGCCTGCAGGCGCCTATATCCTCGGCTCAGTGGGCGGTGTGCGCGCTGGGCGTGGCGCTGAGCTGCCTGATCTGCCTGCGCACATACAAAAAGAGCGCGCGGGAACAAACGGCTGCGCTGCTAAGGCCCAAGCCGCCCAGAGCGGGGCGCAAGCTGATGCTGGAGCGCATCCCCGCGGTGTGGAGCCGCTTGGGCTTTAACAGCAAAATGGTGGTGCGCAACCTTTTCCGCAACAAAGCGCGCACGCTTATGTCCCTGATTGGCGTTTTATGCTGTACCATGCTCATTATCACCTCCCTGGGCTTGCAGGACAGCGTGGTGTACTTCGTGGGCAAGTACTACAGGGGCACCGTGCAGTACACCCTTCGCGCCGGGCTTACCTCTGGCGCGGGCGAGGTGGAGGGCTACCGCAAGCGCATTCCGGCGGAATCGCTTGAGGGCGTTATGGATAAGAGCGTGAGCGTGCGCGGCAACGGCAATGCGCGCACCACGCTGCTCACCGTGCTGGAGGACGGTCAAACCCTGATGCGCCTTGGCGAAAACGAACGATGGGTACCCATGCCCGCGCAGGGCGTGATGCTGTCCCAAAAGCTGGCCGAGGCCCTGAATGTGGGGGTGGGCGACCCTGTGGAGCTGTGGCTGCCCGGCGATAAAGAGCCCATTGCAACGCGGGTAAGCGGCATCGCCTATATCACGATGGGCCAAACCGCCTTTATGTCACGCAGCATGTGGGACGCGCAAAAGAAGGGCTCCTTCACACCCACGGCGCTGCTTTTGAAAAACCCGACCCCGGAGGGGCTACAAAGGCTGAATGATCTTGAGGAGCTGGATGAGCTGCGCGACCCCGAGGACGAATACGTTGATACGCTCAAGATACTGGACAGCCTTACCAACATTTTCATGCTCATGTCCGCCGCGGCGCTGGGGCTGGCCTTTGTTGTGCTGTATAATATGGGCATTTTGAACTTTATGGAGCGGATGCGCGAATATGCTACCTTAAAGGTGCTGGGCTATCATCAAAAGGAAATTCGCGGCTTGATGACGGCGGAAAACAACCTGATTACCATTCTGGGCCTGTTGTTAGGCATAGCGCCCGGGTGGTGGCTTACCGGAACAGTGCTTCGCTCCTGCGAGAGCGACAGCATGGTGTTCGCTTCCACGGTAAAGCCGGTTTCCATCATCATTGCGTGCGTGGTGACATATGCGTTTTCCTGGCTGATTACCAGGCTGCTCACCCGCAAGGTCAAAACCATCGATATGGTAGAAGCGCTCAAGAGCGTTGAATAAACCTACAAGGAGGATGAACCATGAAAAAGATGATTGTGCTGCTGCTTTGCCTGGCTTTGGCGCTGCCCTGCGCCGCCCTGGCGGAGGAAACCGCGCCCGGCATTACGGCCAACGGCGTGGTGGAAAGCCAAAACGTATATGAGATCACCGCGCCCTATTCCGGCGTGCTTCTGCCCTTTGATGCGGACAACGGCGACTGGGTGGAGGCGGGGGAAACCCTCTTTACCCTGGATACCGTCAAGGTGTACGCACCGGTAGCGGGCACGGTACAGGCGATTTTTGCCGCGGAGGGCGAGCTGTGCGAGGACGCCCTCGGCCAATACGGCATGATTGCCTGCATCGAAAAGAACCTGGCGCAGACGATAGAGGCCAGCACCTCCGGTGCGTACAACGATGAGGAAAACCGCCTGATTCACGTAGGCGAAACCGTGTATTTCCAGCAGAACAACGACAAGGATAACGAGGGCGAGGGCCGCGTGACCTATGTGAGCGGCAGCGACTACAGGGTGGAGCTTACCAAGGGCGATTTTGAGAACGGTGACAGCGTAAAGCTATACCGTGATGAAAAGATGGGCACCAAAACCTGCATCGGGTCGGGAACCATACGGCGCGCCGCCGACGTGAATGTGGTTGGAAGCGGCCGCGTGCTGCGCTGCGCCGTAAAGGAAGGACAGCGCGTTGCCAAGGGTCAGCTGCTTTTTGAGCTAGCCGCGCAGGACGCGGAGGACAATGTGACGAGCGCGGACGTGGATGCCCCTGAAACGGGCGTGCTTGAGCTGAACCAAACCTACGGCGGCCAGCAGGTATACAAGGGCATGGTGCTGGCCAAGGTACACAGCCTGGACGCGATGAACGTGGTGGCCGAGGTGGACGAGATGGACCTGGACCGCGTGCATGTGGGCGACAGCTTGACCATCGTATTTGACCGCTATCCCAACGAGCAGGTGAGCGGCACCGTAACGCAGATTTCCGGCATAGGCGTGCCCAAGCAAAACGCCACGTATTACGATGTGACCCTTGCTTATACCACCAGCCTGGAAACCCTGCCCGGCATGAATGCCACCATATGGCTGCCCGCGCAGCAGTAATGGAGGAGCATTCATGGCAACCGCTTTTACTTCGCTTGAGCGTGAACGCATTGACGAGGCCCTGAAGAATGCGGCGCTGCACAGCGCCGCCACGGTGGGCATGCGCCGCGCCACGGTAGACGAGCTTGCGCGTGAGGCGGGCATCAGCAAGGGCGCGTTTTATGGGTTTTATCAAAGCAAGGAACACCTGTTTTTGAGCATGCTGGATCGCCTGCACGGCCAAATGTCCAAGCGGGCGGAGGAAATATTGCGGCTGGATTTGCCCATCCGGGAACGCATAATACGGGCTTTTTCTGAGGTATGCGGCATGATGCAGCGCTACAACCTTGCGGCCTTTTACCGCGACGAGGTGCCCCTGCTTTTACGCCGCTTGCCGGAGGAGCTTTTGCAGGAGCACCATGTAAGTCAGCAGGAAATGCTGAGGACGCTGCTTTTGCAAGCGGGGGTAAAGCTTACCGCCAGCCTGGAAACCACCTGCGATATGCTACGCATGCTGATGATGTCCCTGGCCTTTAAGAGCGATGTGGGCGACGGCTTTGACGAAGCCCTGCGTCTACTCATCGAAGGCGCATGCGACCGTATGCTCGGCAGGGGCTAGGCAGGGGCAGTGCCCCTGCACCCCCGGACTGCGGCCCCTGTGGGGGCCGCAGGGGCGCTGCGCGCCTGCTTTTTGCGGGGTGGGTGCACGTATGCAAGTTCGCCCGATGGCGGAAGGCCATCGGGCTTTGTGCCGCCGGGCCGCAAAAGGGCGGCCCGGCTTTGCGGCAGGGGCATTGCCCCAGCACCCCCCGACTGCGGCCCCGGTGGGGGCCGCAGGGCGCTGCGCGCCTGCTTTTTGCGGGGTGGGTGCACGTATGCAAGTTCGCCCGATGGCGGAAGGCCATCGGGCTTTGTGCCGCCGGGCCACGGAGGGTGGCCCGGCTTTGCGTTGCTTGGAGGGACGCGAGCGCTTCGCGCCGCGTACTATATTTCTTTGGCGCTCTGGGGAGGCGCGGCTTCCGCCCTTAGCGCGGCCAATTCCCCATGCACGGCTGTCATTACGGAAATGGTCAGGCGCAGAGCCTCCGTGGCCTCAAGCCCGGCCTGGGCCAGCACAAGCTCGGGCGCTTTGCCAACGGAAAAACGCAGGCGCTTATCCGTGCGGGATACCGCCTCAAACAGCAGGGCGGGATCGAGCAGGAACTTTTCGTCAATGCGCATATGCACGCCGTCCGGGCGCAGGAACAGGTGGCTGATGCCCAGCTTGCGGGTTACGCCGCGCAGCTGCGCGATATACATGAGGTTGCTCACAGGCTCCGGCACATCGCCAAAGCGGTCGATCAGCTCTTCCTCGATCTCCAAACGGCCCTCCTCGTCCTGAATCATGGCAATGCGCTTGTAAATCTCCACGCGCAGCTTTTCCTGGGGCACGTAATCCTGCGGCAGGAAGGCGTCCAGCTTGAGCTCCACGCGGGTATCCAGCTCAGGCGTCTGCTCCACGCCCTGCGCCTCGCCTACGGCCTGCTCGATCAGCTTAACGTACATATCATAGCCTACGGTGCTCAGGTGGCCGCTCTGCTGCGGGCCAAGCACGTCACCCGCGCCTCGAATTTCCAAATCGCGCATGGCGATGCGGTAGCCCGCGCCAAATTCCGTGAACTCGCGTATGGCGGACAGGCGTTGGTCGGCGGTTTCGGAAAGGGCCTTGTTGGCGCGCACGGTAAAGTAGGCGTAGGCCTGGCGGTTGCTGCGGCCCACGCGTCCCCGAATCTGATACAGTTGGGACAGGCCAAAACGATCCGCGTCAAAAACGATGAGGGTGTTGGCGTCTGGCACGTCCAAGCCGCTTTCCACGATGGTGGTGCACAGCAGCACGTCATAGGCGCCGGCGTAGAAATCCAGCATCACGTCCTCCAGGGCGTTTTCACGCATCTGCCCATGCGCTATGCCGATGCGAGCGTCCGGCACAAGGGCCTTCAGGCGTTCGTGCATCTGCTCTATGCTGCGCACGCGGTTATAGAGGAAATAGACCTGGCCGCCGCGCGCCAGCTCCCGGCGGATGGCCTCGCGGATGACCGCGTCGTTATATTCCATTACGTAGGTTTTTACCGGCATGCGTTCCTCGGGCGGGGTTTCCAGAATGCTCATATCGCGGATGCCCACCATGCTCATGTGCAGCGTGCGCGGGATGGGCGTGGCGGACAAAGTAAGCACATCCACGCGCGTTTTCATGTGCTGGATGCTCTCCTTGTGGTTTACGCCGAAGCGCTGCTCCTCATCGACGATCAGGAGGCCCAAATCCTTGAACTGCACGTCCTTATTGAGCAGACGGTGGGTTCCCACCACCAGATCCAGCTCGCCCTCCTTGAGCTTGCGGGCGATCTCCTTCTGCTCCTTGGGCGTGCGGAAGCGGCTGAGCATATCAAACTTGACGGGAAAGCCCGCAAAGCGCTTTTTGATGGTGTTGTAATGCTGCTGCACCAGAATGGTGGTGGGGGCCAGAATGGCCACCTGCTTGCCCTCCACCACGGCCTTGAAGGCCGCGCGCAGGGCCACCTCGGTTTTGCCATAGCCCACGTCGCCGCACAAAAGGCGATCCATGTTGCGCGGGCTTTCCATATCAGCCTCAATTTGCGCCACGCTTTTTTGCTGATCCTCGGTGAGCTCGTAGGGGAACATGTCCTCGAACTCCTGCTGCCAGGGGTTTTCGTGGCTGAAGGCATAGCCGGTGCTTTTGGCGCGCTTGGCGTACAGCTCCGCCAGGTCGAAGGCCAGCTTTTTGAGCCCGGCCTTGACCTTGCTTTTCTGGCGCTCCCATTCCTGACCGCCCAGGCGGTTGAGCTTGGGCAGCGCGTGCTCCGCGCCGATGAACTTGGTCACGCGGTCAAACTGGTCGGCGGGAACGTAGAGCTTATCGTTTCCGGCGTACTGAATGAGCAGGTAATCGCGCTTTGCGCCGTCGTTATCCAGCTGCACAACGCCCTTGTACAGGCCCACGCCGTGCAGGTCATGCACCACGTAATCGCCGGTTTTCAGGTCTGTGAAGGAGGCGATGCGCTCGCCCGCGTTTTGCTTTTTGCGCGCGCGCTGGTAGGCGGTGCCGTAGATATCGCTGTCGCTCAATACGCACAGGTGCGCGGCGGGGTGGATAAAGCCCTTGGTATATGCCACGGGCAACAGGATGACCTCGCGGGTGATAAGGTTGCCGTCCAGCGTATCGGCATAGGAGGCGGGCACGCCCTGCTCGTCCAGCGCCTTCAGCAGGCGGCGGCCGCGCGCCTCGCCGCCGGTAAGCAGGATGATGGCGTTGCCCTCGGCCTTCCATTTGGCAATATCCTTGGCAAGCGGCTCCAGGCGGCTTTGGTAGGGCATAGCGGGCTGGGAACCAAAGGAAACGGTATGCGTGGGGGAGAGGCGGCCAAAGGTGGAGATGCGGTCTGTCAGAGCCGCCACGGGGCGCTTATTCCAATCGTCCAGCAGGTCGTCATAGGTGAAGCGCAGGCTTTGCTGCGCCTCAAACGCGTCGCCGCGCAGGCACGCGTCGCCGTAGGCCTCGGCAAAGGCGTCCCCGGCGGCCCGCACGCGGCTTTGGTACTGGTCGGGCCGGTCCATAAGCAAAATGGGGTTCTCCAGATAATCCGTTATCGGCACGGTTTGCTCGCACAGCACGTTCATCCACATGGGCGCTGTGCGGATGGTCTGGCCCGCGCGCACGCGCTCCACATCGTCCAGATGGCGCTTCCAGTTGCGTTCCCCTTCGCTGAGAGCCGTGCGGGCCCCGGCGGCGGGGGTGGGCGCGTCGCCCGTTTTGAGCAGATCCTCGCTGGTTTCCAGCGCGTCCAGTTCGCTTAAAAAGTCATCCAGGGAGGGCAGGCCGTCTATGGGGGTATCATCCGCCGCACGCTCGGGCTGCGCGGACGGCATGGCGGGGCCCACGCCCTTTTCCAGCGCGGCCTTGAGGCGGGCGGCGGCGGCCTCGGGGTCAAGAATCAGGCATTCCGTGGCCGGGGCCAGGCGCACGCCCTTGATGCGCGCGATGCTGCGCTGGCTGATGCAGTCAAACCGGCGCAGGCTATCGATTTCATCGTCAAAGAATTCGATGCGCACAGCGTCCGGGGCATTGGCGGGAAACACGTCCAGGATAGAGCCGCGCATGGCGCACTGCCCCTGGCCCTCCACCATGGG
>JALEIQ010000290.1 GCA_022769795.1 Clostridiales bacterium | reverse complement strand
GCCCAGCACCCAGCGCACCGCATCGCCAATATTGCTTTTTCCGCTGCCGTTGGGCCCCACAATGCCCGTTACGTTTTGCGGAAACACGATCTCCGTGCGCTTGGCAAAGGATTTGAACCCGTATATCTCCAGTCTGGTAAGACGCATCCAATCATTCCTCCGAGTGTACAGGGGGATGACGCCCCGCCGCCGTTTTTCTTCGCGGGGCGCAGGGGCCTCAAGCCTCTGCCGGGGCTTTGGGGGCCTGGCCGCCCTGGCCGCTGCCGTACAGCCGGAGCGCGGCCTTCGCGGCGGCCTGCTCGGCCGCCTTTTTGCTGTTGCCCTCGCCGGTGGCCACCGCCACGCCCAGCACGCTCACCTGCGCGGTAAAGCGCCGGTCGTGATCGGGCCCCGTTTGGGCGATAATCGCATACTGCGGCAGCGCCAGGCCGTGCGCCTGGGTGTATTCCTGCAGGGCGCTCTTATCGTCCTGCCCGCGCCAGGCGATCATACGCTCGTCCTGCTCAAACAGGCGCAGAATCACCTCGCGCACGGCCTCGTAGCCGCCGTCCACATAGACGGCGGCCAGCACGGCCTCCATCGCGTCGGCCAGGATGCTGGGCTTTTCCCGCCCGCCGGTCTGCTCCTCGCCGTGCCCCATCAAAAGGTAGCTGCCCAAATCAAGCGAGCGAGCCAGCGCGCTTAATGTGCGCTCGCACACCAGCGCCGCGCGGCGGGCTGTAAGCTCGCCCTCATGCAGGGCGGGATATTTGCGGTAAAGCATGTCGCTGACGCAAAACTCCAATATCGCGTCGCCCAGAAATTCCAGGCGCTGGTTATCAGGCAGCTTGGTGGAGGGATGCGTCAGCGCCAGGCGCAGATGGGCCTGATCATGAAACGTATAGCCAATGGCTTGCTGCAAGCGCTGCATAGGCGTTCTCCTTTTTTGGCCAAGCGCGCCCCCAACGGGCCTGCCGCTGGGGGCGCGCTTGGCAATATGCGTTACTGGTTCTTTTCGATATAGTCCACAACGTCGCCCACGGTTTTCAGGTTCAGGATAACCTCGTCCTCAACCTCAATGCCAAACTCGCTTTCCAGCTCAAGAATCATAACCATCACGTTGGCGCTGTCAGCCCTGAGATCCTCAACCAAGCGGCTCTCGCGGGTGATGGTGGAAGCCTCCACCTGAAGCTGAGAAGCGATCATATCGCGCACCTTTTCAAATACCATGACTGTTTCCTCCTACTCTTTTCCTGTATCATGGCGAAAAACGCCAATGTGCAGCGGAGGTTTTCCGCCTCCGCCAGCAGTCCCGCATTATGCCTGCTCCCTGGGCAAAAGGGCCTCGATTTTTTGCACCACGCCGCCCTCCGCCATCTTTACCGCCTGACGGATGGCGCAGGCCAGCGCATGCCCGTTGGACGAGCCGTGCGCCTTTACCACGTTGCCGCGCACGCCCAGAAGTGGCGCGCCGCCCACCTCGCTGTAATCCATGCTCTCCTTTACGCGGCGGAAGGCGGGCTTGGCCAGCAGGCCGCCCAGCTTGCTTTTGAAATCGCCCATGATTTCGGTCTTGATGATGCCCATCAGCGTGCCTGCCACGCCCTCCATAAACTTGAGGATCACGTTGCCCACAAAGCCGTCGCATACAATTACGTCCGCCTGGTCATGCGTGATCTTGCGCGGCTCCACGTTGCCCACGAAGTTCAGGCGCTTGTCCGCCTCCAAAAGCGCGTAGGCTTCCTTGGTAAGGGCGCAGCCCTTCTCGGCCTCCGCGCCGTTGTTCACCAGGCCGATGCGCGGATTTTCAATCCCGCGCATGCCCTGCATGTAGGCCTTGCCCATCATGGCGAACTGGTGCAGGTATTCCGGGCGGCAATCTACGTTCGCGCCGCAGTCAATCAGCAGGAAAAAATCCTTGCCGTTTGGCAAAAGCGGGGCCAGAGCCGGCCGGTCGATGCCGCGCAGCCGCCCCAGGCGGAACATGCCGCCCGAAAGCACCGCGCCCGTGCTCCCTGCCGAAACAAACGCGTCCACCTGCCCGTCGCGCAGCTTGAGCATGCCATCCACAATGGCGCTCTGCTTTTTCTTGCGCACGGCCATCACGGGTGCCTCGCAGTTGGTAATCACCTCCGGGCAGTCCGTCAGCAAAAGCCGGGCCCGTAGGGCGGGATCCGCGCCCGCAAACACGCTGTCAACCGTCTTGGTAACGGTATCGATGGGGCCCGCCAGCTCAATTTCAAGCTGGGGAAACATGCCCAGCGCCTCCAGCGCGCCCTCCACAGGCGCTTGGGGGGCGTTGTCGCCGCCCATCGCATCCAGGTAAATTTTCATAGCGGTTCCTCTTTCGTTACTCAATCTTGATGCAGTACACGCCGCCCGCGTTCTTGCCCGTGGTGCCGATCACCAGCAGGTTTCCATATACCGCGGGAGAGCCCTCAATCGCCAGCTCGCCCTCGGGGTCCTCAATGGGCGCAAGCGTGAGCGTATCCAGGATGCTGCCGTCCGTGGGATCCATCAGGTGAATCTTGCCGTTGCTTTCCGCCTGAATCAGCCATGCTTTTCCATCCTCATTGTACACAGCCACGGGGCTGGAGAGGCTGGGGCTTTCCAGGCTGGTCTGCCATGCCACGGAGCCGTCCGCCTTGTTCAGCGCGATCACC
>JALEIQ010000276.1 GCA_022769795.1 Clostridiales bacterium | reverse complement strand
GAAAAGACCGCCGCTTAAGCGGCAGTCCGTGAAAGATAAGCGGTTGGCAAACCTTTCGATGCGTCTTGAGACGCTTCGCTAGTACTATGCCCTTCTAGGGCTTAATCAAGCCACCGGCTTAGCCGGTGGTCATGACTCTGCGCCGCTTGCTTCGATAATCCATAAATGAAAATTGTGTTGAAAAGATATTGACAGAGTGGAAAATTAATAGTATGATTTACACATGGGTTGTGCAACAAGTAACAAGTGATGCTCCGCAAATGATGAGAAGCATTTACACCGCTGCGGAGTGTGAACACGTATCTGGGGTTGCAGAACGAAGGAGCGGTTTTCCAAAACAGCACAGAGAGGTGAGATACGGTTGGAACACGAAAAGTTATTGGAATTTAAGCATGTGTGTAAGTATTTTCCCGGTGTGAAGGCTTTGGAGGACATCAACATAGACCTCTACCCGGGCGAGGTGCATATTCTTGTGGGCGAAAACGGCGCCGGCAAGTCTACGCTGATGAAGGTTCTTTCGGGCGCGTACACGGCAACGTCGGGAGAGTTGTATTTTCAGGACAAAAAGATTGAGAAAAACTCCCCGCATATCAGCGAGATGCTGGGCATCAGCATGATCTATCAGGAATTGAACCTTGTGCCAGAGCTTTCCATCGCAGCGAACATCTTTCTGGGGCACGAGCTGCGCAAGGGCCCGTTCGTAGACGTGGCTGCGCAGGAAAAGCGGGCAAACGAGCTGCTTGAGGAAATCGGCGTTCGGGTGGATTCCAAAACGCTTGTTAAAAACCTTGGCGTAGGCACGCAGCAGATGGTGGAGATTGCTAAAGCGCTTTCTCAAAACGCAAAGGTCATCGTGTTTGATGAACCCACCAGCTCGCTTACGGATTCGGAAATTCAGGAGCTATTCAGCATCATTCGCCTGCTGCGCGAGCGCAACGTTGGTATGTTCTATATCAGCCACCGCCTGGAGGAGCTGTTTAAGATCGGCGACAGGGTAAGCGTGCTGCGCGACGGCCACCACATCCTTACGGACACCATCGATCACATGACGATGGAGAGCGTTATTGAGAATATCGCCGGCCGCAAAATCGAGAACCTGTTTCCGCATACGCGCAAAGAGGCGGGCGAGCCGCTGCTTGAGATACGCTCCCTTACGGGCCAGAACTTCTTCAACGTTAGCATGACGGTGCGCGCGGGTGAAATTGTGGGCGTATCCGGGCTTGTGGGCGCTGGCCGTACAGAAACGGTACGCGCCGCCTTCGGTATAGACGATTACCATTCGGGCGAGGTAATCGTATGCGGCGGAAAGCTGAAAAAGAAGAACCCGGCCATGGCCAACAAGCTTGGCATGTGCCTCTTGCCCGAGGATCGCAAAACAGAGGGCCTGGCGCTTTCGTTAAGCATCCGCGAAAACATTGTGGTTTCTTCCCTGCGTTCGCTCAATCCCACCGGCGTTATTAACAAGGCGCGCGAGCGCGGAGAGGTTCAAAAGTCAATCCGCAGCCTTGAGATTGCGACCTCCACAATGGATAAGCTGACCCGCTTCCTGAGCGGAGGCACACAGCAGAAGGTTGTTATTGCCAAGTGGCTGCTTTCGCAGTCCAAGGTATTCGTTTTTGACGAGCCCACGCGCGGCATTGACGTAGGCGCTAAGAGCAGCATCTATCAACTGATGGACGAGCTTGTGGGTCGAGGAGCGGCCATTCTGATGATCTCCAGCGATCTTACCGAGATCATGGGCATGAGCGACCGTATTTACGTGATGTCCGGCGGCGAGGTGGTAGGCGAGGTAGACCAGCGCGAGGCCACGCAAAGCGGCATTTTACAGATGGCATTCTCGAAAGTATAAGAGGTGGATGAGATGAATCCAAAAAAGAAACTGGCCTCTTGGCTGGATCGTATACCCGGCGCAACGTATATTTTTCTGGTCGTGTTCGTTGCCGCCTCAGTGCTGGTGCCCCGTTTCTTCAGCGTAGGAAATCTTTCCACTATGCTTTTACAGGCATGCACGCTTACGCTGCTGTCCGTGGCGATGGCGCTTACGCTGATGATGGGAAGCATTGACCTGTCCATGGGCGGCGTGGTTTCCATGTCCGGAGTTATCATGGCGTTCCTGATGCGCGACGGTTGCAGCGCGTGGGTCGCCCTGCCGGTTGGTCTGCTAATCGGCGCGGTGTTTGGCACCTTCAACGGCCTGATGGTAACAAAGCTGAAAATTCCCGCCTTTATTGCCACGTTTGGTTCCATGGGCATTGCGCAGAGCATTGCCAACACCATCAGCCAGGAAAGAACGGTTTCTTGGGAAGCGGGGCCCAAAACCAGCCTGATCGATTTCCTTGGCAATCATGCCTTCTCCATTGAAATGGGCGCTGATGCGTCGCAAACGCTCAGCATTTCCAATCTGCTGATTATCACCGTTATTGTTGTGGCGGTTGTGTGGGTGCTTTTCAGGCGCACAACGCTAGGCAGCAACATCTATGCTCTTGGCGCGAATGAGGAAACCGCCCGCCTTTCCGGCATCAACGTTACAAAGTGGCGCATCATTGTGTTTATTATCTCGGGTCTGCTGGCCGCGCTGGGCGGGATTATCGTTATGGTGCGTTCCAACAGCGTTCAGCCCACCATCGGCGCGAACATGGAGTTTCAGGCCTGCGTTGCGGCCGTGCTTGGCGGCAACATGATGGAGGGCGGCAGAGGCTCCGTTCCCGGCGCGGTGCTTGGCGCGCTTACGCTGTACACCATTCGTAGCGCTATGAGCCTGCTGGGCATTGATACCAGCTGGGTTCAGGTTGTGATCGGTTGCGTGCTGGTTGTTGGCATGCTGTTGAACAACGCTGCCGCCGCGCGTGAAAAGGCGGCCAGCAGCGCCGCGCTGAAGCGCGCCAGGCTGGATCGCTCGGCACGAGAGGAGGGCGCGACGAAATGAACAGCACTACGAAAAAACGCATTTTGGCAAGAGTCTACAGCATGTCCACCATCATTATCGTGGCGTTGGTTTTCCTGGTATTTACCATCGCTACGGCGGCTAAGGGCATACGCTTCCTGAAGCCCTCCAATCTGAGCACGATTCTGAATCAGGCCAGCTTCCTGGTGGTGCTGGGTATTGGGCAGGCGCTGGTCATCCTTACGGGCGGCATTGACCTGAGCGTTGGCGCTCTTATGGCGTTCGTAACGGTGTTTTGGGGCGAATTCCTGCTCAAGGGCAGCGAAACCCATTTCATGGTTTCCGTTGTGGGTGTTCTGCTGACGGGCGCGGCGATTGGCCTCCTAAATGGCTTGCTAATAACAAAGCTGCGCATACCGCCCTTTATCGTTACTTTCGCCACCATGTATGCCTGCCGCGGCCTTGGGTGGGTATACCTGAGGAACCGCGTGCTTTACCCGCTGGATGAAACGTTCCGTGTGATTGCAACGGGCAAGCTGTTCAAAATCGACAAGTTTTTGGTAAAAACACCCGTTCTGATTGCCGTTGTGCTGCTGTTTGCCGCATGGTTTGTGCTTCGAAAAACCAATGTGGGAAGAAAGATCTATTTTACAGGCGCGAACCCCACGGCGGCACGGTTCTCCGGTATCAATACCGACCGGGTGAAGATTGGCGTATACGTTGCCTCCAGCGTGCTTGCAGCCTTCGCGGGCCTTATGTACGTTGCGCGCCTCAACGCCTGTGAACCGGGTCTGGGCCATGACAGCAACTTTGACGCCATCACCGTGGCGCTCATCGGCGGGTTTGCCATGTCGGGCGGCTATGGAAACATCTGGGGCGTGCTTGGCGGCGCTCTGGTGGCCTATACGATTCAATCGGGTATGAACAGCCTTCAGATGCCCAGCGAGCTGCAGGACCTTATCAGCGGTTGCCTGATTATCTTTGCTGTGTTTATCAATCAGCTTCTTGCGAATAGGCGCATGGAGCTGGAAAACGATATTCATGACGCGAAAGCGGAAAGAACGGTCACAAAAAGCTAATCGTTAGGAAAGAGGATGAGGAACATGAAACCCACGGTTGTGTTTGTGGCGACCTATGACACAAAGGGTGTGGAATCCGAATATATCAAGGGAAGGATTGAGGCATACGGCTCTGCGTGCCTGACGATAGACGTTGGTGTTGGCGGCGTCCCGACCGCGACGCCGGACGTATCGCTGGCCGATCTTTGCGCGGGCTCGGAATATGATGTGGACAAGATTCATAGCATGCCGCGCGGCGATGCGGTAGCCGTATCGTCCGACTTGGTGCAGAAATATGTTAAGAACCTGTTTGAAAACGGAAAATGCGACGCAGTCATCGGTATCGGCGGCGCGGGTGGAACCCAGATTTGCACGCAAACCATGCGCAGCCTGCCCGTGGGCCTGCCAAAGCTGATGATGAGCACGCTTGCCGCCGGAAACATGCGTTGGTATGTGGAGGACAGCGATATTTCCATGTTCCCCTCCATTACCGATGTGGCCGGTATCAACTGCATTACGCAGATGGTATTCGACCGCTTTGCCGCCGAGGCCGCTATGGCCGCGAAATGGTATGCGGAGCAATACGGTGCTCATTCCGCTAGAATGGCGGACGCAAGCGTGCCTCGCATTGGCCAGACCATGTACGGCACAACGACCAAGGGAGTTACGCGCGCCAGGGAGGAGCTGGAGCGCCGTGGCTATGAAACGCTTGTATTCCATGCCTCCGGCGCGGGCGGCAGGGCTATGGAAAGCCTGGTTCGCCGCGGCGTAATCCATGGCGTGCTGGATATGACCATCGCCGAGATTGGCGCCCATCTGGTAGGCGGCCTGCATGACGCCGGCCCTAACAGGTTGGACGCGATGTGCGAAACGGGCGTTCCCTATGTGATGGTCCCTGGCGGAGCCGATACGATTGTGCTTCCGCCGCTCAACGAGCTGCCCGATAAATTCCGCCACGGCCGCGTGCTCAACAAGCACAACCCCACCATGACCACGATGCGTACCAATGTGGAGGAGAACCAGCAGATCGGCGAGTTTATCGTTAACAAGTTGCGCAACGCGAAGGGCCCCGTAAAGGTGCTTATCCCCAAGGGCGGCTTGTCCTCCATCGATAAGCCGGGCGATGTGTTCTATATGCCCGAAGCCAACGAAATGCTCTTTGAAACCCTCAAGGCCGGGTTTAAGGGAACGAACGTTGAGGTGATTGAGGATCCCCGTCATCTCTACGACCCCGGCTTCGGCGAGGACGCCGCGGCGCTGATGGACAGCCTGATGCACGCCGCCAAATAACGGCTTTCCCGGGAACATATCCCGTGGAAATATATGACTAGGAGGTTGATTCCCATGGCAAAGAAATATTCAAGAAGCGAGCTGCTGGCATATCTGCGCGCGATTCGCGCAAAGGGAGAGCCCATCGTAGTGGCGGGCGCGGGCAGCGGCCTTACCGGTAAGGCCATTGAGGCTGGTGGCGCGGATATGCTGATGGTTTTCAACAGCGGTAAATACCGTATGGCCGGTCACGGAAGCCTGAGCGGCTGGTTGGCCTTTGGCAACGCCAACGAGGTTGCCTTCTCCATGGGCGCCAACGAGGTTTTGCCCGTTGTGAAGGAAGTTCCCGTAATCTGCTCCTGCTTTGGACAGGATGTAACCAGGGAGATCGCCACCCATCTGGATCGTGTGATGACGGAAAACTTCAGCGGCATTAACAATTTCCCCACCATTGGCATGATCGACGGCAACTTCCGCGAGCAGCTTGAGCTGACCAACCTTGGCTTTGACAAGGAAGTTGAAATGGTGCGCATCGCGCGCAGCAAGGACATCTTCACCATCGTATATGTGTTTAACGCGGAAGAATCCGCCGCTATGGCCGAGGCTGGTGCCGACGCGATTATTTCTCACGTTGGCCTTACCGTTGGCGGTATGATCGGCACCACGAAGAGCCTTACCATTGAGGAATCCGCGAAGCTGACGCGCGAGATTATGGAAGCTGGCAAAGCCAAGCGCGACGATGTAATCTATCTGGCGCACGGCGGCCCGCTGGCCACGCCCAAGGATTTTGCGGCATTTATGAAGTACCTGCCCGAAATCGATGGTTTCGTGGGCGCCTCCAGCATGGAGCGCATTCCTACGGAAGACGCGATCAAAGCGACTGTGCGTGAGTTCAAAGCAGTTCGCTGAGGTTAAAGATGGTTTTGAATGGCGTTGATTGACAAAGAAGCGGTGAAGAAAAAAGGAGGGTCATCCATGAAAAAATTTGTATCTTTGCTTCTGGCGTTGGTTCTGTGTGTTTCCATGGTTTCCGCAGGCGTTGCGGAAACGGCTACCAAAACGTATGAGTTTGTGTTTATCGTAAAGAGCATGCAGTTCAGCTTCATGCTCAGCATGATCGACGGCGCGGAAGCTGCTGCGAAGTTGGTTGACAACATCCATATCTCCTGCATTGGCCCCGAAACTCCCTATAGCGTCAACGAGCAGATTGAGTTGGTTGAGCAGGCCATTACCAACAATGTGGATGCGATCATGATTACTCCTGCCGATTCTACCGGCATTATCCCGGCCATCGAAGCGGCGAACAAAGCGGGTATCCCCATTGCCACCCCGAACACCAAGGCGTATGGCGGCGAAGTGCTTACCTGGATCGGCGTTGATAACTACACCGTTGGCTATCAGCTTGGCAAGGCGCTGTGCGACGCGCTGGGCGGCAAGGGCAACGTTGTGCTGATCGAGGGCACTGCTGGCAACTCCACCTCCACCGAGCGTGTGGACGGCTACAAGGACGCCTTCGCGGAGTATCCTGAAATCGTGCTTCTGGATTCTCAGCCCGCTGACTTCAACCGTGAAAAGGGCATGACGGTTATGGAGAACTTCCTCGAGCGTTATGACCACATTGACGGCGTGGCCTCCGTTAACAAAGACATGACCATGGGCGCGCTGGAAGCCGTAAAGAGCGCGGACCGTCAGGATGAAATGATTCAGGTTACCTTCGACGTTGATAACGACTGTCTGGACGCCATCGAGGCGGGCGACATTCTGATCACTGGCGCGCAGGAAGAAAAGAGCCAGATTGCCAACGCGATCTACGCTTGCCTGCTGGCCTGCAACGGCTATAAGGTTGCTCCTGAGCAGTACATCCCCATGACGCTTGTTACCAAGGACAACGTAGCGCTGTACCGCTAATCTTTTCCAAAAGAATGCTTTGCCGCGGCCGGGCCCGCGGGCCTAGCCGCGGCAAGATAGCAAAGCGCCGTTTGCTTTGTCAAAACCCAGAAAATCCAGTCAAAACATCGCCAAAATTCCCCAAAAAAGCCCGTGACTCCTCCATGGGTCACGGGCCGTTCTTCTCATTTCCGGCAGATGGTTTCCCAGAAAACCTTTGCGTTTTCCTCCACAAGCTCCGCGTTGTTTTCAGCCTCTGTAACGCTTTTTGCAAAGGATACTACGCCGTGCTCCTCCAGAAGGAAGCAGCATATGTCTGGATTTTCACGGAGCATTGCGTAAATCATCTGCATCCCCTGCTCGTTCACTGTGTTATTTTTGATTTTGCATACAGGTACGGGCACAGACATGATTTGTTTCATTTGCTTAGTAACCAGCGGCATTTCGTCAAAGCAGTTGGCACACATGATGGAATAGACGGGATGCACGTGAACGATACCCCCGATGTTGGGCAAGAAGCGGTACAGCCCGCCATGGAGAATGGTTTCCTTCGTGGGCTTGATGTCGCCTTCCACAAGCGTGCCATATAGATCGGTGACGATCAGGTTTTCTTCCGCGGCTTCGCCCAGCGTGATGCCCGAGGGCTTCACGATCATTCGGTCCTCTCCGGGCAGCCGGACGCTGATGTTGCCGCCCGAGGCGGCTGCCAGTCCACAGGCAAAGGCCCTATGCGAAGCGGCGATGTAAGCGCTTTTTGCAGCGATAAAATCCAGGTACATATTGCGCCTCCTACGATAGATCTGATATCATTCATTATCATAACACAAAACGGGTGTTTTGGAAAAGGAAAGGATGGGCAGGAATGAAAAAAAGAGCCGTATATCTCATTCTTCTCTTAGGAATATTGCTGGTACTTGCCGGGTGCGCGCCTGCCGCAACGGGACTGGAGGGAACCTATAACGCCGTGAATCCGCCGGTTGAGAGCGGCGAGATGGTGATCCTTTCCCTAACGTTTACCGCGGACAAGGTTACGATGGCCTCGGGCGATGTGCAGCAAACGGTTCCCTACACGGTAAAGGATGATACGTTCAGCATCGTGACCGATTACGGCACATTTTCCTATGCGTTTGAGGCGCAGGAGGATGGAAGCATCGTTATTGACGGGGTAGAGTATCAAAAGCAATAAGGGGTGGAACGCATGATTGTGTTTTCTGACGGATACGCGCGTTCAGCACAGGCCGCAAAACATGGCGGAGCGGGGGAGTTCAAAGTAGAAACAATCCTGACCCCCGAACAGATGGGCAAGGCGGGAAGGCTGTTTGTGCGCGGCACGCTGGAAAGCGGGCATTCCGTGGGCATGCATGCCCATACGGGCGATATGGAGGTATGCTACTTTTTGAGCGGAACGGGAATTGTGCGTGAAGAAAACGGCGTTGAAACGCACGTTCAGCCAGGCGACTGCAATATTGTGCCATCCGGGCATGCTCATGAGATCATCAACACCGGAAAGGATGCGCTGGTATATCTGGCGGTCGTGCTGTTCCCAGAATGAAAAGAAAAACGGCCTGACTTGACAAGTCAAACCTTTCGTATTACTCTTAGACTTGTTAGCGTTTTAACAGGAGGTTCGATGACAGATTGCAACCGATTAAAAAAAGCAACCTCGTAGACGAGGTATACGGACAGTTGCTGCATATGCTGGCATCGGGCGAGTATCCGGAAGGAAGCAAGCTGCCCTCGGAAACTCAACTGTGCGAGGCGCTTGGCGTAAGCAGAAACACCGTGCGCACGGCAATGAGTAAATTGATCGCCCTGGGTATTGTGGATAATCAGCAGGGATATGGCAACCGCGTGCGCAGCATGAATGTGGGCATGTACGCAAATTCCATTCTTCCGTGCATGCTGGCTAACGCCAGCGACCTTGTGCTGGCTACAGAGTTCAGAATTGGCGTTGAGAGCATGGCGGCGCGTTTGGCGGCGATGCGGGCAACGGAACGGGATATTCGCCGTCTGCGTGAGGCATACGAAAACGCGGATCGCTGCATAGACTGCGAGGACGCATTTGCCACCTACGATATGGAATTTCATCGGCTTGTAGCGGAGGCTTCGCAAAACCCTTTGTTCGTCCGTACATCCGAAATGATTGAAGCCATGTACACCACGTGGCTGATAGGCTTTCAGCGCAATCACGGCGTGGATAAAAGCCATGATTATCATTCGCGCATCTATGAGGCGATTCGCCAGCACGACCCAGAAGCCGCGGCAAAGGGCATGCAGCAGCATTTGGAGGATGTGCTGGACAAGGTGATTGCCGATACGCAATCCAGGCAGAAGGACGGCGACATCCGGCAGACGGAAAGCGGAAAGAATGCGCCTCCCGCGCTGCCGCTTAGCTAATCTGCGCTTTAACGTGTCATGACCACCGGCTAAGCCGGTGGCTTGATTAAGCCCTAGAAGGGCATAGTACTAGCGAAGCGTCTCAAGACGCATCGAAAGGTTTGCCAACCGCTTATCTTTCACGGACTGCCGCTTAAGCGGCGGTCTTTTCTTTTA
>JALEIQ010000243.1 GCA_022769795.1 Clostridiales bacterium | reverse complement strand
GCCCGCAACCTGCAAAAGCAACGTGCTTTTGCCAATGCCGGGATCGCCGCCGATGAGAATGGCGCTGCCCGGCACCAGACCGCCGCCCAGCACGCGATCCAGCTCCTCGTTGCCGGTGGAAACGCGCGGCATGCTGCGCTCCTCCACCTGGCTTAGGGGGCGAGGGTCGCGTTTGTGGGTGGGTTGGTATTTGGCTGCCTTTTCAGCCGTCTTGCTCACGGGGGAAACGGGCGCCGCCCGCCGCTCCTCAAAGGTGTTCCACTCGCCGCAGTCCGGGCAGCAGCCCAGCCAACGCGCGGTTTCGTACCCGCAGGAGGCGCATATGTAGCAGGTCTTTTCCTTGGCCAAGGGTGTACTCCTTCTCCGCCGCGGTTGTGCGGCATGCCGGCGGGCTTGTCCCCATCATAGCGCAGGGAATGAATGCCTGCCATGGCTTGTTTGTGGGAATTGTGTCGATGCGGCGAAAAAACGTTCGCCCTCATCCGACAAATGATGCCAAATCATATACAATACCAGTATATCACAAAACGCCGCCGCGCACAGCCTCCTTTTTGGAGGAATTTACAATGCCGCGCGCGCCGGAGGGGCGATTTTACAAGTGTAAAACATCTGTGAAGGGTTATATCGGTTTTATGCCGATTTTGCGTCGTTCGGGACTAAAACTGTCATCCTTTTCTAAAGGAAAGACGGTTGACTTGTTTAAGCGCCTCTCCTATGATGGTACTACAAGATGTTGGGGGTGGGAAGATGGCAAGGCGTAAATCCGCCTATATCTTTGCTCCGGAAAAACAGAGGGGCGGCGGCCTGGGCTGTGCTATGACGGTGCTGGCGCTGCTGGTGGCGGCGGCCGCAGCGGCGCTTTTGTTCAACTATGCGGCCAACAACCGCGTGGCGTTGGAAACGGAGAAGGTGCCCGTAATGGGCCTGGATAAGGCCTTCGAGGGCTTTACCGTGCTCCATTTGAGCGACCTGCACGCATCCGCCCTGGGCAGCGATATGGAGCTGTGGCAGGAGCTGCTGTTTTCCAAAACCTTTCACGCCGTGGTGCTCACCGGCGATATGGTGGGCTCCGGCGGCAATGACGAACCCCTGCTTTCGCTGATTCATACCCTCCAGCAGCTCAACCCCAACGCGCCCATCTATTTTGTGGCCGGGGACGACGATCCCACCCCCGTGATTTCCACGCCGCGCGGCACGCCCGAGGTACTGGCGGACTGGGTGCGCGCAGCGCAGCAGGAGGGCGCGATTTACCTGGACGCTCCGGTGAGCCAGCAGGTGGGAAAGCGCACCGTGTGGTTTGCGCCCCAGTACCTTTATGATGTGGATGCGCAAGGGATGCTTGGCAGCCTGCAAAACCAGAAGGCGGATATGGAGGCCCTTGGCCAGCAGTATGAGGCGGAGGGCGGAGCGGTGTACCGCTCCCTGTGCTACCGGATGGACGCGATGGAGCGCACCGTGGCGGCGCAGAAGGCCATGCTGGATACCGATTTGCAGATCGCCGTAAGCCATGCGCCGCTGGTGAAGGAGTATATCCGTTCCAGCCTGGAATGGGGCGAAACCAGCCAAACCTTCAGCTTTCGCAATGTAAGCCTGATGCTGGCGGGGCACCTATGCGCGGGGCAGTGGCGCCTGCCGGGCGCGGGCGCCATCTATGTGCCGGAGGAAGGCTGGTTCCCGCCGGATGAAGGCGTGGTGGGCATGCAGCGCGTGAATAGCCTGAACCAGTATATTTCCGCGGGCCTGGGCGCAAGCGAAAAGCTGCCCATGAGGGGGCGGCTATTTAACCCGCCCAAGGCTACGCTGCTCAAATTTACCGCGCGTATTCAATAGGGAGGCGGACGCATGCGGCTTAGGCCCTTTCAACCCGGGGAGGATTTTGACGCGCTGGCCCGCTGGGATGGCGACAGGCGCACGCACGCGCTGTGGTGCGCGAACCGCTTTGCCTATCCCCTGAGCCGGGAGGCGTTTGAAATCGCGCTTGCGGACAGCGCGCGGAAATGGGGCGCGGGAGCCTACATGCTTACGCTGGATGGAGGCGAACCCGCCGCGTTTGTATGCTTTAGCGCGGATGCGCGGAAACGGGAGGGCTTTTTGACATTTTTGCTGGTGAATCCCGCCCTGCGCGGGCAGGGCGTGGGTACGGAGGCGGTGCGGCAGCTTACGCGGCACGCCTTTGAAATCATGGGCCTGCGCGCGGTGCGGCTGAATGTGTTTGACGTGAACGCCCCGGCCCGGCGCTGCTATGAAAAGGCAGGCTTTGCGGAATGCGGCGGGGAGGAGGAGCCCTTCCTGTTTGAGGACGAGCGCTGGCGGCGCGTTGCCATGCGGTGCGAGGCAAAGGGCTTGCGGCGGCTGGGAAGGGCCGCGCCGCTGCTGGGCATAGCGGCTTCGGCGCTGGCTGCGGTGCTCGCGGTAACGCTGCTGGGCTCGACCGGGCTTGACCATCCGGATGTGGATCCCGCTCGCATCAAAAGCGGCGCGATGCTCAGCCACCTGCGCGATGGCCGGTATTTTAACCTGACGGACGTTTATCCCGGCCCATGGGACACGGCGGAGTTCGCGCCCTCGTGGCATGCGCTGGGGAGGTTTGCCCAGCTGCGCCTGTTTGCCCGGGAGGAGCGGGGCGTGCGCGAGGATATGCCCCTGATGCTGTTGTGGCATGAAAACGAGCTGGTGGAGGCGTGCTTCCTGCCCGGCGGGGAGGATGGCTACCCCTGCTTCGCGGACGGCATGGGCCAGGACAGCTTTAGCCTGACCAGAGAGCAGGCAAGGTTTTTGTGCACCTTTGTGCCGCGCGGGCACGGGGGCTACTATTTGTGCACGCCCGCGGGGGAGCAGGTATAACGGGAAAAACGCGCGGGAGGCGGAGCCTCCCGCACCCACCGCCTAAGGGCTTCGCCCTTAGGAATCCCAAAATTGCCCGCGCAAC
>JALEIQ010000211.1 GCA_022769795.1 Clostridiales bacterium | reverse complement strand
CGGCTGGAAAAAAAGCTGTACCATACCGCGCTGGGCGTTTTATGGAACGACGCGGACGCGGCGGACGCTTTGCAGGAAACGGTTTTCAGGGCGTGGCGGCATTTGCCGTCCCTTCGGGATGATGCGCGGTTTGACGCATGGATGATGCGCATCCTCATCAACGAATGCCGCAACATTCAGCGGCGCGGCCAGCGCCGCATGCTGCCCCTGGACGAGGCGGCGGCTGCGCAGGCTCCTGTGGAGGACGGCTTCCTGCGCGAGGCGCTGCGCGGACTGCCGGAGAAATACCGGCTGCCGCTCATCCTGCACCACGCGGAGGGGTATGGCATTGCGGAAATCGCGCGTATGCTATGCCTGCCGCAAACCACGGTTCGCGGCAGGCTGCACGTGGGACGCGGAAAGCTCAAGGCGCTTTTGGAGGAGGCGGAACGATGATGCCTGATTTGAAAAAAGCCTTTCCCAGCGAGGTATCTCCCATGGTTCATGCCCGCGTAACCAACGCATTGCGGGAGGTAGAAAGCATGGATATGAAAAAGACGCGCCCGGCGGCGGGCCTGGCGCTGGCAATCATCCTGACGCTGGCTGTGCTTGGCGGCGCGGCGGCGCTGGTAGGCAGCGGCGTATTGGACTTTGTGTTTGACAGGGACACGCCCACGCAGCGGCAAACGGAAATGGTGCAGCCGGTAGGCGTAACGCACGAGGGGGAGGCCGCGACGGTTTCCGTGACGGACGCCATGTTTGACGGCGAAAGCCTGAGCCTGGGCGTAACCTTCCGCCTCAAGCAGGGTGAAAAGCCGGTGTTTGCGCTAATCGATCATCTCACGCTCAACGGAGCGCCGCTGCTGCGGGAAACGGGGAATATTGAAAAGATGTGGCTCTTTCATCCCTTTGCCCCGGAGGCGGGCGAAACGGCGCGCGGGCTGACCGCCAGGCTGGATGATGGCGACACGGCGCTCAAAGAGGTCAACGAGCTTGCCCGCAGCCTGTGCCGCGATACGGGCAAGGCGGAGGTGAGCCTGGGGCTGACGCTGATGTGCCCCAAGGATGAGGTGGTTTGCGTAAGCGCGGATTTACCCTCCGAGGAAATGGAACGGCAGGTAACCGAGTTGAGCCGCCAGGGCAAAACGCCTGTATGGGACGATGAGGGCAACCTGATTTTAACCTGCAACCTGGACTGGATTGAGGCGGAAAAGGAGCAAAGCATCAGTGAAACGGAAGGATATGCGAGGTTTGCGGCCATGGAGGTGCTGGACGCGTTCGCGCTGGAATTTGCGCTGGACGCGTCCGAGGAAAAGCTTGGCGCGCAGCGGGATCTTGCGGCCAGGCAGGGCAAGCTTTGCGACGGCCGCAGCACCATTACCTTTGAAAAGGTGCTTGTAACCGAGCTGGGAGTGTCCATACGCCTGTCCATCCTGCCTGAACCCCCGTTCACCACGGCGGAGGACGTGCGCGAGCTCTATTCCTTTTTTACCTTCTGTACCCTCGACCGGCAGCCCCTTTCCTTTCAGAATACCTTCCTGGATGGAGGTAGCTGGCTGGAGGAAATGCCGGACGGCACGCAGCGCCTGGTGGCTGAATACGAATTGCCCGCTCTGACTGAAATGCCGGAGGCCCTCCTAATGGCGCCGTATGATTTGGAATCCGGCCCCGAAAACCCCAGATGGGACGACGCGATTGTGGTGATGCTTCAATAAAACGCGGGGGTTTGGGGCTCTGCCCCAAACCCCGCGTTCGCGGCTGGCGAATGCCGTTGCTATCCCCCAAGCACGCGGCGTCCTTTCACCGGGCCACAGCCTTCCACTGATTAAATATCGCTTCCTTTTGCCTTTTCCCATTCCGCTCTCAGCAGGCCGTAAAAATACACATCCGCCCAGTTGCCATGGCTGTCCCTGACCTGACTGCGTTGAACGCCCTCAAGCCGCATCCCAAGCTTCTCCATCAAGCTCACGGACTTCACGACATCAATCGTTTCGGCAAAAACCTTGTGGGCCTTTCGCTCGGTGAACGCATAGTCGATTACGGCCTTGCAGGACTCGTAGGCGTAACCCTTCCGCCAGAAGCTTCGGTTATAGATCCATCCCATCTCATATACGCCCTCGTAAAGCTCATTGAATAGGATGTATCCTATCAGCTTGCCGCTCTCCTTGTGAACGGCGGCTACCGCGCCATGCTTGCCAATGCAAAAGGAGTTTAAAAACCTTTCCGTTTTCTCAAAGCTATAGGTCGGCTCGCAGCTTTCCATGGTTGCGTCGTCACCGAGAATATCGTAAAGATCAGAGGCGTCATCCGGTGTAAAGCTGCGGATCATCATCCGCGCTGTTTCTATGTACAGTGCCTGTTTCATTTGCTTCCCCTCCTGCGCAGTATATCTTAGCATAAAGGAGCGGGCTTTTCTACCATTCACCGGCACCCCTGGGCTTTGGTGCTCCGCCCCTCAAAGCCGGGCCGCCCGTATGCGGCCCGGCGGCAAAAAGCCGGACGGCCCTTTTGCCGTCCGGCGAACTTTCACTCACGCACCCATCCCGCGCCCAGCAGGCGCGAAGCGCCCTGCGCCCCCGAAAAGGGGGCGCAGTCCACGGGTTAAGGGCGAAGCCCTTGTCAGCCCCTGCGCCAGATGGCGGGATGGAAGAGAACAAGGATGGGGAATAGCTCCAAACGGCCCGCCAGCATGAGTAGGCTTAATACCAGCTTGGCAAAGGGACCGTAGGCCGCAAAGTTTTCCACAGGGCCTACATGCGCCATGCCCGGGCCTACGTTGCTTACGCAGGTGAGGGCGGCGGTAAAGTTGGTTTCAATGTCAAACTTGCCTTCCAGGGAGATCAGGAACATGCCGACCAAAACAAGCAGGATGTAAACAAAGAAGAATACCGCCACCTGCGTAAGCTGCTTTTCCTCCACACCCTTGCCCTCAAAGCGCACAACCTGCACCTTGCGGGGCTGAAAGGTGTGGCGTACCTCGCGGCGACCCAGCTTGCATAAAAGGGCGATGCGCACAACCTTCAAGCCGCCCGCGGTGGAACCGGCGCAGGAGCCGATGAACATCAAAATGACGATAAGTGCCTTCACCGCCTGCGGCCATAGGTTGAAATCCGCGGTGGCATAGCCGGTGGTGGACATGATGCTGGCAATTTGGAAGCTGCCGTAGCGCAGGGCGGTGAAAAAGCCGCCGTATTGCGGAAGAATCATGAGGGAAACAAACAACACGGAGCCCACGTATAGGCAAAGATACCAGCGTAGCTCCTCGCTGCGTAGGGCGTCGCGCCAGCCGCCGGTCAAAACACGGTAGAACAGCGCGAAGTTCACGCCAAAAAGCACCATGAAAAAGGTGATGACGCCGTCGATGAGCGGGCTGTTGAACGCGCCGACGCTCTGCCCGTAATTGCTGAAGCCGCCGGTGCCCGCCGTGCCCATGGCGTGAATGGCCGCGTCATAGGGGGACATGCCCGCGAGAATCAAAACCGCGAACTCAATCAGGGTGAGCACGCCATAGATGAGGTAGAGGATTTTGGCCGTATCGCCCATTTTGGGCACGATTTTGCTCAGGCTGGGGCCGGGGCTTTCGGCGCGCACCAGGTGGGAGGTGCGGCCCGTCATCTGCGGGAGCAGGGCCAGGGTGAGCACCAGCACGCCCATGCCGCCAATCCAGTGCGTGAAGCTGCGCCAGAACATCACGCCGCGAGGCAGATGATCGAACTGTGTAAGCACGGTAGCGCCTGTGGTGGTGAAGCCGGAAACGGCCTCAAACAGCGCGTCCACGTAATTGGGAATAAGGCCGCTTAACACAAAGGGCAGCGCGCCAAAGGCGCTTAAAAGCACCCAGGACAGGGCTACCACCAAAAAACCCTCCCGGGCGCGCAGGTTCTTTTCCAGGGGGCGCGCAAAATGCCAGCAGGGAAGTCCCAGGGCGGCCAAAAGCAGAATGGTGATGAGAAACGCGTATACATCCCCGTCGCCATACACCAGAGCGATCAGGCAGGAGGGAAGCATGGCCAGGGCCTCAATCAGCAGGATGGCTCCCAGCAGGTGCACGACCAAACGTCTGTTCATTTGCGGATAACCTCGTTTAAGTCGCTGATGCCGCTTTCGCAGGCGATGATGACGACGCTGTCGCCGACCTCGATGTGATCGTTGCCGAAGGGCACGATAACCGCCACCAGCGTGCCCGGGCGGATGTGCAGGTTGCGCAGGGGAATGCCAATATAGGAATCCGTGGCCTTGGGAATGAACTCAAGCGCCTCGGCCTTGCCGTTTACCAGGCGGTATAGGCGCTCCACCTTGGTACCGCCCACGTTTTCACGGGCGCGCACATAGCGCAGAATGTTGGCGCAGGTAATGGATTTGGGGCTTACAATGCTGTCCAGCCCCATGGCGCTGATAAGATCCGCATAGGCGACGCGGTTGTTTTTCACAATCACCTTGGGCACGCCCTGGCGCGCGGCAAACAGGCCGGTCATGAGGTTTTCCTCGTCGCGATCGCACAGGGTGACAAATGCGTCCATCTGGGTAAGACCCTCCTGCTCCAGAAGGTCCTGATCCGTGCCGTCGCCGTGGATGACGTTTACCTCAGGCAGGCTTTCGCTGAGCGCGTTGGCCTTCTGGCCGTTGAGCTCAATCATGGAAACATGGATGCCCATGGGCACGATCATCTTGGCCAGGTAATAGCTGATGCGCCCGCCGCCCAGCAGCATGACGTTTTTCACCCGAAGCGAGTTTTTGCCCAGGTAACGAAAATAGGAGGTGATGGTAAGCATGTCCGCCGCCACGTGCACGCGGTCGCCCGGGCGAATGATAAAATCACCGTTTGGAATGATCACGTTGCCGTCCCGTTCCACGGCGGCGTACAATACCAGCGGCAGGCCGTGAAGCTTGCGGCTTAAATCCTTGAGGGGATAGCCCACGACCACGTCCTTTTCCTGCGCGCGGAACTCCACCATCTCCACCCGGCCCTTGGCAAAGGATTCGATGTTGTTGGCAAAGGGAAAGCGCAGCAGACGGCTGATTTCCAGCGCCGTGGCGCGCTCGGGGTTGATGGCGACGTCAATGCCCATTTCGCGCTGCAAAAGGGTAAGGCTCTCGTTGTATTCCGGGTCGCGGATGCGGGCGATGGTGTATTTGGTGCCAAGCCGCTTGGCAATCAGGCAGCAGAGCATGTTGGTTTCATCGCCCGCCGTGGCGGCGATGAGGATATCGGCCTTATCCGCGCCCGCGTCCACCAGGGTGGCGGCGTTCGCGCCGTTTCCGCGCACGCACAGCACGTCCAGCGTATCCTCGCTGCGCTGCAAAACCTCGTCGCTTCGGTCCACAATCACCACGTCGTGCGCCTCGCGTGCCAAATGCTCCGCAAGGGTGTGGCCTATCTTGCCATCGCCCACTACCAGGATGCGCATACCAAAATTCCTCCGTATTCACGGGTGTTTTTTTCAAATGGGTAGCAAATGCGACGAATATTATAGCATATCTTGTTTGATAAAGGAAGTATGGGAGTAACGGGAAAATAGAATTGCCATTTCGCCCCACTCGTGCTACACTACATGCAGTTTGACGCGGGGAGGGCGTTTATTGTTGGAAAAGCCGTATCGCGGATTGGTCTGGCATGCGCCTAAGGGCGCGGCGGCAGCCGGGGCGCGGGAAGGAATCCGCCGCCGCGACTCTTACGAGGAGCCGGGGGAGGCGGACGCGCCGGAGGACGAGCCCGAGCGCGCGTATCCCGACGGGAGCATTCCCGGCGAGTGCTGGAATATGCGCCGGGCCTTTGCGCACGACGTACCAAAGAAAAGGGAGGCGGCGGCCCATGGAGCGGGATCTGACGCGGGGTGGCATCCGTAAGGGGCTGATTTTGTTCAGCCTTCCGCTGATTGCGGGCAACCTGCTTCAGCAGCTTTATAATATTGTGGACACTTGGGTGGTTGGCCGCTTTTTGGGCAACGTGGCGCTGGCGGCTGTGGGCAGCGCCTTTTCGTTGATGGTGCTGATTACCAGCCTGCTGCTGGGCCTGTGCATGGGCAGCGGCGTTGTGATGAGCCAGCTTTACGGCCAGGGCGACCGCGACGGGTTGAAGCGCGCCATGTGCAACGCCTTTGCGGGCATTGCGCTGGCGGCGGTGGCGCTGGAAGCGCTGGCCTTTGCGCTGCTTGGGCGCATCCTGGTTTGGCTGCGCGTGCCCGCCGAGGCGGAGGAGGCGCTTAGCGCCTATTTGAGCGCCGTTTTCTGGGGCATTTCATTCACGTTTTTGTATAATTTCTTTGCGGCGGTGCTGCGCAGCGTGGGCAATTCCGTAGCCCCGCTGGGCTTTTTGGTGCTGTCCACGGTTTTGAACATTGCGCTGGATCTATGGTTTGTGCTTGGCCTTGGGTGGGGCGTAGCGGGCGCAGCCTGGGCCACGGTCATCGCGCAGGCGGCGGCGGCCGCGGGCATAGCGGGCTATTTCTTCCTGCGCATGCCAGATATGCGGCCTCAAAAAAGGCATCTCAGGCCCGACGGGGCGCTGCTCAAACGCATCGCAAGCGTATCGGTGCTTACGGGAGCGCAGCAATCCATCATGAATTTTGGCATTTTGATGATTCAAAGCCTGGTCAACAGCTTTGGCGTTTCGGTGATGGCCGCGTTTGCCGCGGGGGTGAAGATCGATTCCTTCGCGTATTCTCCCGCGCAGGATTTCGGCAACGGCTTTGCCACCTTTGTTGCGCAAAACGCGGGCGCGGGCCGCTACGACCGCGTCCGCCGGGGCCTGAAGGAGGCGGCGGTGATGTCGCTGGGCTTCTGCGCGGCGGTGTCCGCCGTGGTGGCGGTTTGTGCAAGGCCGCTTCTGTGCATTTTTATCGACCCCGGCGAAAGCGAAATTTTGGCCGTGGGCATGCATTACCTGCGCACGGAGGGCCTGTGCTATGTGGGCATTGGAATGCTGTTTTTGCTCTACGCCACCTACCGTGGGCTGGAGCGCGCGGGAATGAGCATTGTGCTGACGGTTATTTCCCTGGGGCTGCGCGTGGCGCTGGCGTATGCGCTCGCGCCGCTGTGGGGGCTTGACGCCATTTGGTGGGCCATACCGGTTGGCTGGGCCGTTGCGGATATCGTGGGGCTGTGCGGCCTGCGCAGGGCCATGCCTTCCGGCGAAGGGAAGGAGTAAAGCGCGCCGTTCGCGCCGCCGGAAAACGGTTCCGCCAACGCCAGGCAAAGGCACATAGGCATGACGCTCACGGAGTACTTAAAAAGCAGAGGTTTGAAAACAGGAAGCCATAGCAAACGGCTAGGGGGACGACTGGCAGGCGGCTGCGGCAGCGCTTTGCCAGCCGTCCCCTTTGTATATCTCAGAGCCTTCCGCGCTCGGTTCTCGACGCATTTGAACGGGAACCGCCAAAAATTTTTTCCTTTTTGTCAACGATATTCCACTTCTGTTTCGTCAAACAGGTGTAAGGAGGTGGGGCAATGGAAGTCGTCAAGGGCCCTGACGGCGGCTGGGATCAGGCGCTATGCCAGTTGGTGGAGAGGCATCAAACCGCGTTGCTTCGCATGTGCTACCTGTACCTGCACGACCAGGCGCTGGCGGAGGACGCGGTGCAGGAAACGTTTCTCAAGGCATATAAGGCGATGCATACGTTCCGTGGGGAATGCAGTGAAAAGACGTGGCTGATGCGCATTGCCATCAACACCTGCCGGGATATGCGGCGTTCCGGGTGGTTTCGTTACGTGGACCGACACGTTACGCCGGAGCTTTTGCCGGAGGCTTCAGCCGGATTTACCGAAAAGGATGAAGAAGTGACGCTTGCCATTATGAAGCTGCCAGGAAGGTGCAGGGAAACCGTGATGCTTCGCTTTTACGAGCAAATGAGCGTGGCTGAAATTGCACAGGCATTGAACGTAACCACAGCTACCGTATCCAGCCAATTACACCGCGCGAAAAAGAAGCTGCGCAGCGCGCTGGAAAGGGGGTCTATGGATGAATGACCGCGAATGGGCCGAGAAGGTTAGCAAGGCCGTTGATAACCGCCTGTCGGGATTGAAGGGCGATCCCTGGCTTGCGCAGCGCGTGCTGATGAATGCGAAGGAAGGAGAGGAGGAAACTCGAAAATGCGCTCCCAAGCGGCACAGGCTGCGCTTTGTCCTTGTGATGACGCTGCTGCTGGCGCTGCTTACAGCGGCGGCTTTCGCCGCGGCGCACTGGGGAATTTTTGATACGTTGAGCTTCATGCTGGGCTCTCACCCCGCGGACGAGGTGAGGGGTATGCAGAAGATTCAACAGCGGGAAAACGTCAATGGCGTTGAAATTACCATTCATGAAGCGGGCTATGACGGCAGAACGCTGATGATTCAGTATAGCTTTCGCATGCTGGATGAACCGGAGGCTTTTGGAATTCTGGATGATACGGGCGCTTTGCAGGAAGGAATCGCCTTTGATGCGCTCCAAAAGCTTTCAGACCATCAGGTGGGCTGGTGGGCCGACGCGTTTTGGATTAACGGCCAGTGCATCGATATGCCCGGCAATTCCGGCGCGATACAAAGCGGCTCCTTAACCCCCGGCGAAATCATAAGGACGGATTACTGGCGACTGGATAATGCGGGAGTGTATTTGAACGGCGAGGTCGAAATTGTGCTGCCCATTGGAGAGGCTCAGCCGGTTGCGTACCGCCAGGAGCTTTTGTCAAAGGAAACGGGCTCCTATCGCGTGCCAACAAAGGGCGCGGTGACGTTTCAATTGGATACGGGCGATGTATCCGGGCAGGTTACGACGCTCCATCCTAACGTTGAAACGATTACGCCAGAGCTGACGGCAAAGACGGCGGAAACCGTGTTTACCCCGCTGATGACTTACATTACGCTTGATTTGCAGGTGCATCCCGGCGGCTCGGAGGATTTAACCGGCGATATGCATAGCGAAAACGAGGAAGCCATGGAGGCGGTTGCGGACTTCGTTTCCTCTCTGCGGCTTGTCGATGGCGAGGGCAGGGAAGTGTTTCCCAATCGTTTTGGCAACAACGGTTTCAGCGCGAGCTGGGCGGAATATGTCTATCCGGCGCTTGAAAGCGTTCCCGAGGAGCTTTGGCTCGCCCCCCTGGATGGGGATGAGGCCGATATGACCTGCGCGATCAGGGTAAAGTAACGGGCCGGACGGGCGCGCACGCCCCGTTTTCCGGATTGAAAGAAAGGAAAGGCTGAAGAAAGATGAAGCACATGCAGAAAATACTTTGCGCGATTGCCGCGCTTGTTTTTGCCGTGGAAACAGTGAGCTTGCAAACGCCCGCCGCGCAGGCTGAAACGTTTGCGGAGATGAAAAACAGCATTCCCACGACCGCCACGTTCATCATAGACGGACAGGAGGTAACGGCGCTGGTTCTTGTGCCTGATGCAGATACGCTTCCTATCGGCTACAGCTGCCCGCTGAACCCTGGCAAGGCGCGAATGAAGGAGATATTTGGAAAGGAATTGACGGATATCGATTGGGGATACTTGGGCGTTACCGTGAACCGGTCCAAGGAAAAGAAGGATTGGGAAATGAATGCTGAGCGCGTTTTTATGGAGGATGGCGTTGCGCCCAATTCTTCCATTGCGCCGGAACGCGCGGAGCAGGTGTTTTTTGAAATCTTGGAAAAGAGCGAATTGGGACTAAGCTTCCGGGCGGAAAAGACGCTGGCCAGAAGCGGCGCATACAAAACGCATACCGTAAAAATTGATTATAGCGGAAAGGAAGAATGGATTGAGCTTACCGGGCTAACGCCTAAGCAGCTGGCGACAAAGCGCAAGGAGGCGGATCTGTCAAAGCCCGTCAAGGGGTATGATACCGGCGAGTATGTTTTCATTGCCACACAGCTTGCGAACGGCGTTCCCATCTTTTATCCCAAGGGTGAAAAGACGCAATGGGGCGGTCCCTTCGCGCATGTATATATGCGCAGCGAGGATTTCTATGTGTTTTCCCTTTCCTATGTGGATCGCCCCTGCGGCCTGGGGGAAGAAGCGGAATTGCTTCCCTTTGAGCAGATTGTTGAGGCCGTTCAGGCAAGAATCGATTCCGGCATGCTTCGCAGCGTGGATTCCCTGGAGCTTGGCTATGCCAAAACGGCCCGTACCGTCAAGGGACGGGAAGTAAAGTGGGACGACGCGTCGGAAAGCAATCCCAATTATGCGTTAATTCCCGTGTGGAAGGTGAACGGATTTGACCTAAGCCAGCTTGCCAATCGCGCAGACTACGGCTTTGAGGAGCCGGACGCGTTTGAACGCTATGCCGTTATCCCTCCCAATGGGTATTACATCTGTTTCAACGCGATGAACGGCGCCTTGTGGGACAGCGCGCCGTGGACGGAATGAAAGGAAGCGGTTGACCGGCCCGCAAGGGCAAAGAAAGCGCGGAGCGGGCTTCCGGCGGTTGTAGGAGGCAGGCTCCGCCTTTCTTTGCGCTTTGCGGCGGCCTTTCATTTTCCCCGGCCCCGAAAACCCCCATTCCGGCTATTGACAAACATCCGCGCCTTGTGTATTATCAATGATTGAGCATACGCATCCGAAACTGCGGAAAGGAGCGCTTGACTTGCGGCTTACGTTGAAAAACGCGTTGGTGTACCAAAGAGGCAGGCTGTCCCGACGGGAGGTGACCGTTGAGGAGGGCCGTGTTGTTGATATTTCTTCTTTTCCCGTGGCGGATTCGTTTCCGTTGGGAGGCAAGCTGTTGATACCGGGTCTTGTTGATGTTCATGTGCATCTTCGAGAGCCGGGCTTTTTTTATAAGGAAACCGTGCGCACCGGCACGGAGGCCGCGGCGCGGGGCGGATACACCGCCGTGTGCGCTATGCCCAACCTCAACCCCGCGCTGGATACCCCGGCGCATGTGAGGGAGCAGCTTGCCATCATTGAGCGGGATGCGAGGGTGCGGGTGCTGCCCTACGGCTGCATTACCATGGGGCAGAAGGGCCGGGGCGAGCTGTGCGACTATGCGGCGCTCAAGCCGCTTGTGGCGGGCTTTTCGGACGACGGCAGGGGCGTGCAGGACGAGGCAACCATGCGCGAGGCCATGCGGCGCGTGAAAGCGGCGGGCGGCATGATTGTGGCGCTCTGTGAGGATGAAAGCCTGTTAAACGGCGGCTACATTCACGACGGTGCCTACGCGCGGGCCCATGGCCACAAGGGAATTTGCAGCGAGAGCGAATGGCGGCAGGTGGAACGCGACCTGCGGCTGGCAAAGGAAACGGGCTGTCCCTATCACGTGTGCCATGTATCCACCAAGGAAAGCGTGGCGCTGATCCGGCGGGCCAAGGCCGAGGGCGTGGACGTGACCTGCGAAACCGGCCCGCACTACCTGCTGCTGTGCGACGGGGAGCTTGAGGAGGACGGACGGTTCAAGATGAACCCGCCCATCCGTTCGGCGGAGGATCGCGACGCGCTGGCGGAGGGACTCAGGGACGGCACCATCGACTGCATCGCAACCGATCACGCGCCGCACAGCGCGGAGGAAAAATCGCGCGGGCTGGAAAAAAGCCTGATGGGCGTGGTGGGGCTGGAATGCGCTTTCGCCGTTTTGTACACGGGGCTGGTGAAAACGGGCAGGGTTCCGCTGGAAAGGGTGCTGGACGCGCTCACCCACAGGCCGCGCGCCCGCTTTGGCCTGCCAGCGGCGGACGTGGAAAACGGCACGACGGATTTTGCCGTTTTTGATCTGGACGAGAGCTACCGGATAGACCCCGCGGAATTTGCCTCCATGGGGCGCGCCACCCCCTTTGCGGGCTGGCAGGCGCAGGGGCGGTGCGTAATGACTTGCTTGGGAGGAAACACGATATGGCAACGCTAGGCAAACGGCGCATGCTGGTGATGGAAAACGGCAGCGTGCATGAGGGAACGGGCTTTGGCTCCATGAACGACGCGGTATGCGAGCTGGTGTTTAACACCTCCATGGTGGGATATCAGGAAATTGTGACCGACCCCAGCTACACCGCGCAAACCGTTGTGATGACCTATCCGCTGATTGGCAACTACGGCATCACCGACGAGGACAACGAAACCCGCGTGCCCACCATGGGCGGGCTGGTGGTGCGCGAGTACTGCGATATGCCCAGCAACTTCCGCTATACCAAAACGCTGGGCGAGATTTTGGAGGAGAACGGCATTCCGGGCCTGGAGGGCGTGGACACGCGCAGGATTGGGCGCATGATTCGCTCGGAGGGCAGCCAGCGCGCGCTGATCTGCGACGCGGACACGCCCGTTACGGAGGCGTTGGAGCGCGTGCGCGCCTACAGGCTGCCCACCGACAGCGTAAGCCGCGTAAGCTGCAAAAAAAAATGGTACGCCCGCACGCCCAACCCGCGTTACAGCGTGGTGGCGGTGGACTGTGGCATCAAGCTGAACATCATCCGCAAGCTGAACCAGTACGGCTGCAATGTGACCGTGGTGCCCTATGACACGCCCGCCGAAACTATTTTGAGCTTCAAGCCGGACGGCCTGTTCCTTTCCAACGGCCCCGGCGACCCGGAGGACGTAACGCCGGTAATCAACCTGGTGAAGGCCCTGCGCGGCAGTCTGCCCATCTTTGGCATTTGCCTGGGACACCAGATGATCTCGCTGGCATGCGGGGCCAAGACCTTCAAAATGAAGTTTGGCCACCGCGGCGGCAACCATCCCGTACGGGAGCTGGCCACCGGCAGGATTGAGATCACCAGCCAGAACCATTCCTTCGCGGTGGACGAAAAAACGCTGGAGGGAACCGGCCTTGTGATGACGCACCAGAACATGCTGGACGGGACGCCCGAGGGCGTGGCCTGCATGCGGGACAAGCTTTTCAGCGTGCAGTATCACCCGGAGAGCGCCCCCGGCCCGCAGGACAGCGCCTACCTGTTCAAGCGCTTTATCGCTTTGATGGAAGGGGAGAAGCACAATGCCTAAGCGCACGGATATTCACCGCATCCTGGTGATTGGCTCCGGCCCGATTGTGATTGGACAGGCGGCGGAGTTTGACTACGCGGGCACGCAGGCGTGCCTGGCCCTGCGCGAGGAAGGGTATGAGGTGATTCTGGTCAACTCCAACCCCGCGACCATCATGACCGACGTGGACATTGCCGACAAGGTGTACATGGAGCCGCTTACCCTGGAATATGTGGCCAAGATTTTGCGCTACGAGCGCCCGGACGCCATTTTGCCGGGCCTTGGCGGCCAAACGGGCCTGAACCTGGCCATGCAGCTAAAGCGCAAGGGCGTTTTGGACGAATGCCAGGTGGAAATTCTGGGCACGAGCTTTGAATCCATCGACATGGCGGAGGACAGGGAAAAATTTAAGGAGCTGTGCGAACGCCTGGGCGAGCCGGTTTTGCCCTCCATTATCGCCACCAGCATGGAGGAAGGCTTCCAGGCGGCGGAAAAGATCGGCTACCCGGTGGTATTGAGGCCCGCGTTCACCCTGGGCGGCACGGGCGGCGGCTTTGCCGATAACCCGCAGGAGATGGAGGAGCTGCTGAAAAACGCGCTCAAGCTGTCCCCGGTGCACCAGGTGCTGGTGGAAAAGAGCATTAAGGGCTACAAGGAAATTGAGTACGAGGTGATGCGCGACGCAAACGACACCGCCATCGCCATCTGCAACATGGAAAACATCGACCCCGTGGGCGTGCATACGGGCGATTCCATCGTGCTGTGCCCCAGCCAGACGTTGACCAACAAGGAATACCATATGCTCAGGGACAGCGCGCTCAAGATTATCCGCGCGCTCAGGATCGAGGGCGGGTGCAACGTGCAGTTCGCGCTGGATCCCTACAGCTTCCAGTATTACCTGATTGAGGTCAACCCCCGCTTGTCGCGCTCCTCGGCGCTGGCGAGCAAGGCAAGCGGCTACCCCATCGCGCGCGTATCGGCCAAGGTGGCGGTGGGCATGCATCTGGAGGAAATCGCGCTGGCGAACACGCCCGCCTGCTTCGAGCCCGCGCTGGATTACGTGGTGAGCAAAATGGCGCGCTTCCCCTTTGACAAGCTGGAGGGCGCGAGCAACCGCCTGAGCACGCAGATGAAGGCGACCGGCGAGGTGATGAGCGTTGGCCGCACCATTGAGGAAAGCCTGCTCAAAGCGGTTCGTTCGCTGGAAACGGGCGCGTGCCACATTTACATGCCGCGCTTTGACGGCAAGCCCGCCGACGAGCTGCTGGACTACATCCACGAGGGCACGGACGACCGCATCTTCGCCATTGCGCAGCTCATTCGCCTGGGCGTTGACCTGGGGCTGATTTGCGACCGCACGAAGATCGATATGCTGTTTTTGGAAAAGCTGAAAAACATTGTGGACTTTGAGCCGGAACTAAAGGCCCATCCCATGGACGAGGGCGTGCTGCGCCGTGCCAAGCGCCTGGGCTTCAGCGACAAGTATATCGGCCAGGTATGGGGCCTTAGCGAGCAGGAAACCTTCCGCCTGCGCGAGAAGCTTGGCGTGATGCCGGTATATAAGATGATCGACACCTGCGCCAGCGAGTTTGAGAGCTATGTGCCCTACTTCTACTCCACCTATGAGCAGGAAAACGAATCCGTCGTATCCGACCGCAAAAAGATCATCGTGCTGGGCTCCGGCCCCATCCGCATCGGCCAGGGCGTGGAGTTTGATTACTCCACCGTGCACGCCATATGGACCATCCGCCGGGCGGGATACGAGGCCATTATCATCAACAACAACCCGGAAACCGTGTCCACCGACTATACCACCAGCGACAAGCTGTACTTTGAGCCTCTTACCGTGGAGGACGTGATGAACGTGGTCGCGCTGGAAAAGCCGGAGGGCGTGGTGGTGAGCCTGGGCGGGCAGACGGCCATCAACCTGGCCGAACGCCTGCACGATATGGGCGTGAGCATCATTGGCACGGATGTGGAGGCCATCCGCCGGGCGGAAAACCGCGACGCCTTTGAAAAGGTGATGGAGGAGCTGGGCATTCCCCAGCCCAACGGCGAGGCGGTTACGGACATCGAGGCGGGCGTGCGCGTGGCCGAGCGCATCGGCTACCCTGTGCTGGTAAGGCCCAGCTACGTGCTGGGCGGCCGCGCCATGCAGATTGTGCCCAACGAGGACGCGCTCAGGCACTATCTGCGCACCGCCGTGCTGGTGAGCGAGGATCAGCCGGTGCTGGTGGATCATTACATCACCGGCAAAGAACTGGAAACCGACGCGGTATGCGACGGGGAAAACGTGTACATTCCCGGCATCATGGAGCACGTGGAGCGCACAGGCGTGCACAGCGGCGACAGCATCAGCGTGTACCCCACCTTCTCGGTAAGCGAGAAGGCGCGGCAGACGATTATCGACTATACGGTGCGGCTGGGCCTGGGCATTGGCATCGTGGGCCTGTATAACATCCAGTTTATTGTGGATAAGCAGGATAACGTATATGTAATCGAGGTCAACCCCCGCTCCTCCCGCACGGTGCCGTTCTTGAGCAAGGCCACCGGCGTGCCCCTGGCGGATATCGCCACCCGCGTGATGCTGGGCCACAGCCTGCGCGAGCAGGGCATTGTGGACGTGGTGGCGCCGGAAAAGAAGAAGTGGTATGTGAAGGCGCCCGCTTTCAGCTTTTCCAAGCTGCGCGGCATGGACGCGTATTTGAGCCCGGAGATGAAATCCACCGGCGAGGCCATCGGCTATGACAGGCGGCTTACCCGCGCGCTGTACAAGGCCATGCAGTCCTCGGGGATGAACGTGGCCAATTACGGCACCATCTTTGTGACCATCGCCAACTGCGATAAGGACGAGGCGCTGCCGCTGATCCGCCGGTTCTACGACATGGGCTTCAACATTGAGGCCACGCGCGGCACAGCGGAGTTCCTAAAGGCAAACGGCATTCGCACCCGCGTGCGCAAGAAGCTCAGCGAGGGCAGCGAGGAAATTCTGGACTCGCTCAGGCAGGGGCATGTGAACTATGTGATTAACACGCGCGACCCGGCCTCCCTGGGGCACGACAGCGACGGCGCGCAGATACGCCGCTGCGCGGTGGAAAACAACGTGACCATGTTCACCGCGCTGGACACGGTGCGGGTGCTTTTGGAGGTGCTGGAGGAAATCACGCTGTGTATCTCTACCATTGATTCCTGATGTGAAGGGAGGAAACGGGCATGCGCTTTATCATTCAAACCCATGAGCCGCTTACGGAAAACGTGTATCACATGCGCCTTGCGGGCGATACGCGGGGCATTGTGCGCCCGGGACAGTTTGTACAGATCGCCCTGCCGGGCTTCTATCTGCGCAGGCCCATTTCCGTGTGCGATTGGCGGCCGGGGGAAAACGGCACGCTGGACATTCTTTACAAGGTGGTGGGCCGCGGCACCGAGGCCATGAGCCGCTATGCGCCCGGCACGGAGCTGGACGTGCTGACCGGCCTTGGCAACGGCTACGATATCGACCGGCTGGACGAGGTGACCTCGTCGCAGTTTCCGCTGCTGGTGGGCGGCGGCGTGGGCGTGCCGCCCCTGTACGGCCTGTGCAAAAAGCTGCTGGCCGGGCTCAAGAAGCCGTCGGTGATTATGGGCTTTACCACGGCGAAGGAAATTTTTTGGAAGGATGCGTTCGAGCGGCTGGGCGTGCCCGTGACGGTGACCACAGCGGACGGCTCGGCGGGCATGAAGGGCCTTGTGACGGACGCGATAGGCCTGTTTGAGGGCATGTACGATTATGTGTACGCCTGCGGGCCGGAGCCCATGCTGAAGGCCGTGTGGAACGTGGCGGAGG
>JALEIQ010000209.1 GCA_022769795.1 Clostridiales bacterium | reverse complement strand
CTTGAAAACATGGCCATGGCGGACAACAAGAACCGCCCCTACAGCATCACCCCGGGCGTGAACCGCAAGCGCGTGGCTTATTACCGCGAGCTGCTCAGCCAGCTCGGCCTGGGCCTGGAGGACAAGCTGAACATCCCCGTGGCCTCGCTAAGCGGCGGCCAGAGGCAGGCGGTCGCGCTGCTCATGTGCACCCTAACGCCCATTTCCTTTTTGATTCTGGACGAGCATACCGCCGCGCTTGACCCCAAAACGGCGGAGATTATTATGCGGCTTACCGGCAGGCTGGTGCGCGAAAAGAAGCTGACGACCCTCATGGTTACGCACAACCTGCGCTATGCCCTTGAATATGGCGACCGCATCCTGATGCTGCACGAGGGACGGGCCGTGCTGGACAAATCCGGCCCTGAAAAGGCTGCGCTCTCCCTGGAGGACATCCTTTCCCTTTTCAACGAGATCAGCATTGAGTGCGGAAACTGAGAGGCGGAGCCCCCCCGAAAAGCGGCATGCAGCCGCCGGCGTTCTTCCAAAGAGCGTCCGGCGGCTTTTCGTTTGACATTTGGCGGAATGCGGTATACTATCTTGGGGAAAACCTGTGCATTAAGGAGGCTTCGCTGTGAAGTGCATTGCGAAGGTGACGGAGGATATCCTGTGGGTAGGCGGCAATGACCGCCGACTGAATTTGTTTGAGAACCTGTTTCCAATTCCGCGCGGCATCAGCTACAACGCATATGTGGTGCTGGACGAAAAGACGGTGCTGATGGATACCGTGGATAAGGCCGTCGGCGGGCAATTTTTTGAAAACCTGGCGGCGGCGCTGGACGGGCGCGCGCTGGATTACGTGATTGTGAACCATATGGAGCCGGATCACGCGGCCACGCTTGGGGAGCTGTGCGAGCGCTACCCCAACGCCAAGGTGCTTGGCAGCGCCAAAACGGTAGCGATGATCGGCCAGTTCTTCGGCGATGAAATCAAGCGCCGCTGCCAGACGGTTGCGGAGGGCGAAGAACTGGTCACGGGCCGGCATCGCTTCCGGTTTGTGATGGCACCTATGGTGCACTGGCCGGAGGTGATGGTCACCTACGACGAAACGGAGAAGGCGCTGTTCTCCGCGGATGCGTTTGGCACCTTTGGAGCGGTAAGCGGCTTCCTGTTTGCGGACGAGGTCAACTTTGAACGCGACTGGCTGGACGACGCGCGGCGGTATTATACCAATATCGTGGGCAAATACGGCGCGCAGGTGCAGGCGCTGCTGAAAAAGGCGGCTGGGCTTGAGATCGCGCTGATCTGCCCGCTGCATGGGCCGGTGTGGCGTGAAAATATCGCGTGGTATGTGGAAAAGTACCAACGCTGGAGCAGCTATACGCCCGAGGAGGACGGGGTGCTGATCGCCTACGCTTCCATTTACGGGCATACGGAAAACGCGGCGGAAGCGCTGGCGCTGGCGCTGCGCGAGGCGGGCGTGAAGCGCGTGGCAGTGTACGACGTATCGGTCACGCATGTGTCCGAGCTGGTGAGCGAGGCGTTCCGCTACAGCAAGCTGGCGTTGCTCGCGCCCACCTATAACATGGACTTGTACCCTGCTATGGAAGCCTTTTTGCTGGATTTGAAGGCCCATGCGCTGAAAAACCGCACCGTGGCGCTGGTGGAAAACGGCTCCTGGGCGCCTAACGCCATCAAGCTGATGCGCGGCGTTTTGGAGGGCATGAAGGATATGCGGGTGCTTGAGGAAAGCGTGACCATCCGTTCCACGGGCAACGGGGATACGCTGGCCGCGATTGAGGCGCTGGCAAGGGCGCTGGCAAAGGCGTAATATGTGCGGACGGTACTATCTGGACGAGGCGCGGGAGGAAAACCGCCGTCTGCTCAACCTGCTCAAGGGCCTGCTGGATTCCGGCGACCCTCGGGCAGCACAGGTGCATACGGGGGAGATTTTTCCGACGGAGCTTGCGCCGGTGATTGTGGCGGAGGACGGCGGCTGCGCCGTGCGCGCCATGCGCTGGGGCTTTCCGCGCGGCGGCGGGCATGGCGTGGTGATTAACAGCCGCAGCGAAAAGGCGGATTATACGCCCATGTTTCAGCGCGCCGTGAGGGAACGCCGCTGCCTGGTGCCCGTATCGGGGTTTTATGAATGGCGGCGCACGCCCTCCGGCGGCAAAACAAAGGAGAAGTATGCCTTTCGTTCCCAGGGGGCGCTGGAGAAGGGCATGATGTATCTGGCCGGGGTGTATGGCGAATTTTTGGGCGGATTTCAAAACGGCGGCTTCGACGGCTTTGCCATCCTTACGCGCGAGGCGGACGGACAGATGAGCCCGTACCATACCCGCATGCCGGTGATTCTGGATTCGGAAAATCTAAAAAAGCTGTGGCTATACGCCCCGCCTGAGGTGCCCTATCAGGAATTGAAAAGGCAGTTTGAAACGCCCAGGCTTATGGTCACGCCGGTAAACGCCGGTTGAAGGAGGGCTTCGGAATGAAACGGAAGCTGGGAGCCTGCCTGCTTGCGGCGCTGCTTTGCCTGCCCATGGCGGCGGAGGCGCTGACAGCGGAGGAACGCCTTGCCGATCTGGGCGCGCTTTGTGCCGGGCTTGAAGCGGGACATAAGAACCTGTATGCCGTTGTTTCCAGGGAGGAGTTTGCCCAGAAGCGCGAGGAGGCCGCCAGGCGGATTGCCGGTATGGATGACGCGGCTTTTTTCTATGAGCTGCGGCAGCTAACCGCCGCCATCGGCGACGCGCATACGACCCTTGCGTACAGCGATTCGCCCTACGCGCATCTGCGCGCGCTGCCGTTCGCGGTAAGTCAATGGCAGGAGCGGTGGTATCTGGCGATGACGGACGAGCCCAACGGGCAGTACCTGGGATGGGAGGTAACGGCCATTGACGGCATGCCCATGGCGGAGGTGTTTGCGCGCGCCAAGGGGATTATCAGCCATGAAAACGACGTGTGGGCCGCACAGCAGTTTTCCAATACGATCAACTTTTTAGAAGCGCTGCAATTCCTGGGCGTGACGGACGCGCAGGCGCAGGGCGTGACCCTCACGCTGGCCAGCCGGGACGGCGAGAGGGAAAGCAAGCTTTTTTTGCCGAGTATGAGCGAACAGGAGATTATGGCCGCGCAGATCGTGAGCCTTCAGGCGGAGGCGACGGCGGCCACCGCGCCGTTGGGCGTTTACCGCGCCATGGAGCTAAACGAACGGACGCTGTTCTTGCAGTACAATGCCTGCATGGAAGCGTCCGACCTGCCTATGCGGGATTTTGCCCAGCAGGTAGAGGCGTTGCTCACCCAAGACGGCTGCGATACGCTTTTGCTGGATTTGCGCTATAACACTGGCGGCGACTCGTCCGTGTGGTGGCCGCTTAGAGAAGCGCTTGAGAATGTGCAGACTCGCCAGGGGCTTACGGTATACACGCTGATTGGCGCACAGACGTTTTCCTCCGGCATTATCGACGCGCTGGAAAGCCGGGAATACCTGGGCGCGACGCTGGTTGGCGCGCCAACGGGCGGCAGCGTAAACGGCTTTGGCGAGCTCAAAAGCTTTTCATTGCCCAATAGCCCCGTTACGGTGTGGTATTCCACCAAGTATTTTGAGCTTGTGCCTGGGTATGAGGGAAGCTCGCTGATGCCGGATATACCGGCGGAGGAAACGCTGGAGGATTGGCTGGCCGGGCGCGATAGCGTGGTAGAGGCCGTGCTGGAATTGCCCTAACACGGAGGAAAAAATGAAGGGGTGCAGGGGCAATAGCCCCTGCCGGGGGTTTGGGGTGGAGCCCCAAAACCCCGCGCCGCAGCGCGGCTCAAGCAAGCAACGCGCCAGCCGAAAAGGCTGGCGCAGCGGCTGTGTACACCCGTAATAGGAGCGAGGACAAATGAAGGGGTACAGGGGCAATAGCCCCTGCCGGGG
>JALEIQ010000208.1 GCA_022769795.1 Clostridiales bacterium | reverse complement strand
ACTCAGGCTGAGCAACCCCGCAGCACATCCCAAACTGCGCTTACTGCTGCTTCCTTCCGGACCTGACAGGGTTCACGCGTTGAAATCGCACAGGACTCAACCGTCATTGTACACTCGGCCTTCCTATTTTACATGACGGATAGCAAAAAGGCAAGCCCTTTGGACGGTTTTTTTAGAGCACGTAGAGCAAAATGCACAGCGCGTGCAGCACGCTGCCCGCAAGCACGAACAGGTGGAACAGCGAATGCATATAGCGATGACTTCGACCGAGCCCATACAGCACGGCGCCGATTGTATACACCACGCCGCCGGCCACCAGCAGCACGACTCCCGGCAATGGCAAAACGGCCATGATGGGGCGGATGGCCAGAATGATGCACCAGCCCATGCCGATATAGCAGATCATGGAGAACACGGCAAACTGCTTGAGATCGACTGCCGTAAGCGCAATCGCCAGCGCGGCCAGCCCCCACACAACGCCAAACAGAATCCACGCCCACAGGGGATAGGCGGGCCTAAGCGCGCAAAGCAGAACCGGCGTATAGGTGCCCGCAATGAACAGATAGATGGTGCAATGGTCGATAACCTGAAGCACCTTTTTGCCCATGCCGGGCCGAAGACCATGATAAACGCTTGAAATGGTGTATAACTGAATAAAGGACAAACCATAAATAACGCTGCTGAATATGCCCCAGGGGCTTTGCCGCACGGCTGAAAGAATCACGCTTACGACCAGTACAATCACGCCCAGGCCGCCGCCCACGATGTGTGAAACCATGTTGAAGATTTCTTCACCGCGCGTATAATCGGGAAGCAAGCGTTCACGCAGCTTTGTACGTCCCATTCAAAATCACTCCTTTCATGCTTGGCACTATAAGCAGCATACTCATCTTAGCCATTTCGCGTTCTCAAGTCAAATCCGGTTTGGGCGGAATCCGCTAAAAGCCTTTCAAATTCTTGACAATCCGGTTGTCGCGCGTGTATAATGCAACCGTCTGTGACCTTTTTTCACAGAGCAAGCGATGAGGTGAAACGCAATGCAATGCAAGGTACTCAAGGGCATGAAGGATGTGCTGCCCTGCGAAAGCGCCCGCTGGCGCGCCCTGGAAAGGGAAATGCGCAGGGCCGCGCTTTTGAACGGGTTTAAGGAAATCCGCACCCCGGTGGTGGAGCATACGGAGCTGTTTGCGCGCTCCGCCGGTGAAAGCAGCGACGTGGTGCGCAAGGAGATGTACACCTTTTTGGATAAGGGCGAGCGCAGCATAACCCTGAAGCCGGAAAGCACCGCCGGTACGGTGCGCGCTTTCCTGGAGAGCGGGCTGTACGCGCAGGCGCTGCCCGCCAAGATGTATTACCTCAACGCGCCGCATTTTCGCTATGAAGCGCCGCAGTCCGGCAGGCTGAGGGAGCACCATCAGTTTGGCATGGAGTGCTTTGGCGCGGCCCAGCCCTCCGCTGACGCAGAGCTGATCGTGCTGGTTGTGAACCTGCTTTCCAGCTTCGGGCTGAAAAACCTTTCCGTGCGCATCAACTCCATCGGATGCCCCAACTGCCGCCCGGCGTACCAGCAGATGTTCCGCGAATACCTGGCCGGAAAGCGCGACCGCCTGTGTAAAACCTGCCAGGAGCGCGCGGAGATCAACCCCATGCGCACGCTGGACTGCAAGGAGGAGCGCTGCAAGGAGGCCCTTGTGGACGCGCCTGTGATGATGGACTGCCTGTGCGACGAGTGCCGCGAGCATTTTGAGGAGCTCAAGCAATACCTGGAAGCGGCGGGAATTCGCTACGTGGTGGACAAGCGCATTGTGCGCGGGCTGGACTACTACACCAAAACGGTGTTTGAGGTTGTTACAGGCACGCCCAACGGCGAGCTCACTGTGTGCGGCGGAGGCCGCTACGACGGCCTGGTGGAGGAGCTGGGCGGCCCGTCCATGCCCGCGGTGGGATTTGGCATGGGCATCGAGCGTGTGCTGATGCTGCTGGACGCGCTTGAGGACGGCGAGTGCAAGCTTGATATTGAGGATGAAACCCCGCAGGTATTTGTGGCCTGCCTGAACAGGCAGATGGCCATTCCGGCGTTCTCGCTTATGGAGGGCTTCCGCGCGGCGGGGCTGCGCGCGGATATGGATCATCAGGGCCGCAGCCTGAAGGCGCAGTTTAAGTATGCCGGCAAGCTGGGTGCAAAATACGTGGCCATCCTTGGCGATGACGAGATTGCCAAGGGCGTTGTAAAGCTGCGCGACATGAATACCAAGGAAGAATGGGAAACACCGCTGGACGGCGCGCCCGAGGCGCTCAAGGCGAGGCTGTAAGCTACAATCGGGACGGCGGCGCACAACCGTATCGGTTCCCATAAGGAGGAAGGTTCCATGAACAATCGTACCCATATGTGCGGAGAGGTAACCGCCGAGGCGGCGGGGCAATCCGTTGTTTTGAAGGGATGGGTTCAGCGCGCGCGCAACCTGGGCGGCCTGGTGTTTGTTTGGCTGCGCGACCGTACCGGCATTGTGCAGGTGGTTTTTGACGGGGCGGAGGTTTCGCCCGAGCTGCTTGAGCTGGCTGAATCGCTTCACAGTGAATATGTGCTTGAGGTACACGGCAAGGTGCGTATGCGCGCCGCGGACGCGGTGAACCCCAAGCTCAAGACCGGCGAGGTAGAGGTAATGGCTGAGAAGGCCATCATCCTTAACCCCAGCAAAACGCCGCCGATCTATATCGAGGACGATACCAAGGAGCAGGAAACCCTGCGCCTGAAATACCGCTATTTGGATTTGCGCAGGCCCAGCATGCAAAATATGCTGCTGTTCCGCCACAAGGTAATCAAGCTTTTGCGCGATTATATGGACGAGCAGGGCTTTATTGAGGTGGAAACGCCCATTCTGAGCAAATCCACGCCCGAGGGCGCGCGCGACTACCTGGTGCCCGCGCGCGTGAAGCCGGGCACCTTCTACGCCCTGCCGCAGAGCCCGCAGATTTATAAGCAGCTTTTGATGCTGGCCGGGCTGGACAAGTATTATCAGGTGGCGCGCTGCTTCCGCGACGAGGATGGCCGCGCGGATCGCCAGCCGGAGTTTACCCAGTTTGATATGGAAATGAGCTTCATCGACCCGGAGGATATTCAGGGCGTGGTGGAGGGCGCGTATGCGCATGTGTTCAAAACGCTGATGCATATTGACCTTCAGCTTCCCTTAAAGCGCATCACCTGGCGGGACGCGATGGCCCGCTATGGCAGCGACAAGCCGGATACCCGCTTTGACATGGAAATCCAGGATGTGGGCGAAACCGTGCGCGGCTGCGGCTTTAAGGTGTTTGAGGAAGCGCTGGAGGCCGGAAACACCGTATGCGCGATTTGCGCCAAGGGAGCGAGTCATTTCAGCCGCAAGGAGCTGGATGCGCTGGGCGAGTTTGTGAAAACCTATCACGTGAAGGGACTGGCCTGGGCGATGCTTGCCGCGGATGGCAGCCTGCGTTCCAGCTTTGCCAAGGCCATGCAGGGCGACAGCATGCAGCGCCTGCTGGATCGCGTGGGCGCGGAGCCCGGGGACGCGGTATTCGTTATCGCGGACAAGAAGTACGTGGCGCTGACCGCCATGGGGCAGCTTCGCCTGCGCTTGGGCAAGCAGCTTGGCCTGATTGACGAAAGCCGCTACGACCTGCTGTGGGTGACGGAATTCCCCCTGCTTGAGTGGAGCGACGAGGAAAACCGTTTCCTGGCGATGCATCACCCCTTCACCAACGTAATGGAGGAGGACATCCCCCTGATGGATACCGACCCCGGAGCCGTGCGCGCCAAGGCCTACGACCTGGTGATGAACGGCGTGGAAATGGGCAGCGGTTCCATTCGTATTCATCAGAGCGACGTGCAGGAGAAGATGTTTAACTTGCTGGGCTTTACCAAGGAACAGGCGTGGGAGCAGTTTGGCTTCCTGCTGGGCGCGTTCCAGTACGGCACGCCCCCGCATGGCGGCTTCGCCTTTGGCATCGACCGCATGGTGATGATTTTGAGCGGCGCGGACAGCCTGCGCGACGTGCTGGCGTTCCCCAAAATCCAGAACGGTACCTGCCTGATGATGGAAACCCCGTCCGCCGTGAAGGATAAGCAGCTTGAGGAGCTCAAAATCCGCTGCGTGGAGGAATAAAGGCAATTGTCAATCTACGCAATATCTGCTATACTAGAAGGCGAAGCAGACAACGCGGGCCCTTTGGCCCAAACCATAGGAGGTGCAGAATATGGCCAGCAAAAAGGACAATTTGCCTTTGACCCTGGAGCAGGAGGATACGTCCACTGGCACCATTACATATGCAAATGAGGTCATTGCCATTATCGCCGGCGTCGCGGCCAACGAGGTCGAAGGCGTTGCGGGCATGTGCTCGGGCGGCGGTATTACCGAAGTGTTTGGGCGCAACAAGAACATCACCAAGGGTGTGAAGGTGGAGCTGGGCACGGAGGAAGCCGCCGTGGACATCTACCTTACCATCGAGTATGGCACGCCCATTCAGACGGCCGCCTCCAACGTGCAGGAAAATGTGCGCAAGGCCATTGAATCCATGACGGGGCTGCATGTGGTACGTGTGGACGTGCATGTGCAGGGCGTGAGCTTTGAAAAGGAGCAAAAGGAAGCGCTGGAGGGCCTTGAGTCCTTTAAGGGCATTGAGAGCGCTCCCAAGCCCGCGCAGGAGGAGCCCCAGCAGCCCGTGCAGCCTGTGCATGTGGAGTTTGAAGGCGAGCCCACCCCCGCCGAAGCCCATGAGTCCGTCGTGGAGGAACTGCCGGACGAGGCGGATGAACAGCCCGTCGAAGAAGAATAATTTTGATTTCGATACCTGCTTTCTGTTCCCTGTTATGGCGAGCCGGAGCAGGCATCGTTTTTCCTTTTCCATTTCGCTGCAAGGGAGGGTATGTGCATGAGGATTAAATTCTGGGATCGCTTGCTGGCCGCGTTATCGGGGCTACTGATTGTGTTGGCGGCCGTGGGGCTGTTTGTGTTTGGCATTGGCGTGCTTCCTTTGAAGCTAGACCTGTCCGTGCTGGAGGGGCCGTTCGCGCTATGGCAGCGCGTTGTGATGGTTGTGATATCGCTTCTGCTGCTTGCTCTGGGCCTGCATGGCATTCTGCTTTTGTTCCATCGCAGGCGCGAAAAGGGCTTTGTCATCCAGCAGACGGAGCTGGGTGATATGAGCATTTCCATGAACGCTATGGAAAGCATGGTGAAAAAGTGCGTGGACGCGCACTCGGAGCTAGTTGTAAACAGCACCCGCATTCATCACAGCCGCGACGGCATCGTTGTGGAAATCAAAATTACGCTGCAAAGCGGCGTCAATATCCCGCTGACCGTTAACGCCCTTCAAAAGCAGATCAAGCAATACATCACCTCGTGCAGCGGCGTGGATGTGCATCAGGTGCGTGTGATGGTGGAAACCAATACCGCAAAGCTGGCGGCCCCGCAGCCTGCGCCGGTGGCGTACACCAGGCAGGAAGCGCCTGAAGAACCGCTTGAGTCGGAAGAAGCGAAGCCGGAAAGCGGGGCGGGGCGTTGGTTCCATCATGCGGAGGAGCCGGAGAGCTATACCGCGCCTATCGAGGAGGAAACGCCGCCAGCAGCGGCCCCCGAAGCTGAAAACGCTCAGGAGCCCGTTCCCGCGCAGGAAGAAGCGGCGGACGCGCAGCCCGTGGACGTTCCTGCGGATGAGGCTGCCGCGGAGGTAGAAGCGGATATGGAAGCGCCTGAGGGCGAGGAGGAAAAGGAATAATGGACGGCAAAAAGTTTCCTTCCATTGGCACGCCCCTTTGTGGGCTGATTTTTGGCGTCGTTGGCGCGCTGATTGCGCTGATGCTGCTGTATATGGGGTTTTGGCGCACCCTGTTTGTGGCGGTTTTGTTTGCGGCGGGGTATTTCCTGGGAGCGTCCGCCAACAAGCAGGAAACCGTAAAGAGGTGGATTAACCGCCTGTTTCCCCCAAAGAACGAATGAGCATTTGTGATATGCCAACAGAAACGGAGTGTTGTTTACAATGGCGCGTTCCTTAGCCCGGCAGGCTGCCATGCAGCTTTTGTATGAACGTTTGTCAGGCGGCGAAGCTGATGATGAATCCCTTGACCTGGTATATGAGCAGCTTTCCATGTCCCGGCCCGAAGGAAGCGGCGCGCTGCGCCCCAGCAAGGACGAGCGTCTTTATATCAGCGACGTGCTCTCAGGCGTTGCGGAGCATGAAAGCGAGCTTGATGAAAGCATTGAAAAGCACAGCAAGGGCTCTTGGGCTATGAGCCGCGTACCCCATGTGGATTTGAGCATTTTGCGCCTGGCGGCGTATGAGATGTACCACCGGGAGGACGTGCCGGATAACGTGGCCATCAGCGAGGCGATAGAGCTGGCGAACCGTTACAGCGAGCCAAAAAGCAGCCGCTACATCAACGGCGTTTTGGGCGCCATGGAGCGTGATAAGCGGGGAACGGACGCCTGATGCTTGTGGAGGGCTGCTGATTATGCGGGTTGCGTTAGGGTTTGATACGAGCTGCTATACAACGTCCGCTGCGGCGGTAAACAGGCAGGGCGAGGTGGTTGCCGCCTCGCGCCTGCTGCTGCCCGTCGCAAGCGGGCAGCGCGGCCTTCGCCAAAGCGAGGCCGTTTTTGCACATGTACGGCAAATGCCGCGGGTGATGGCGGAGCTACAAAAGCAGCTTGCTCAAATGGACGCGCAGATAGCGGCGGTGTGCGCTTCCTCCAAGCCCAGGGACGGCGAGGACAGCTACATGCCCGTGTTTACCGTGGGCCTGGGGCATGCGAGCGTGCTTTCCAGCGCGCTGAATGTGCCGCTGTATGAAACTTCGCATCAGCGCGGGCATATCGCGGCGGGGCTGATTGGTAACGAGGAACCGTCCGGGCGCTTCGTGGCGCTTCATTTGAGCGGAGGAACCACCGAGCTGCTGGAATGCAGCGAGGACGGGCTTAGGCTGCTGGGCGGCTGCGCCGACCTGCACGCCGGTCAACTGGTGGATCGCGTGGGCGTGGCGCTCAAGCTGCCCTTTCCGGCCGGGCCTGCGCTTGAGGCGCTGGCGCAAACGTGGGCCGGGCCCACGGAAGGTATTTTCCCTGTAAGCATTGGCAAAGACGGCCTTACCTGTCACTTTTCGGGCGTTGAAACCCGGGCGCAGCGGCTTATCAAAGCGGGCGATTATCCGCCGGAGCGCATCGCCGCGGAGGTTTATGACGTGCTGGCGCGCACGGTCGCCAGGCTGCTGGACGCGGCGTGCCGCCGCTGTGGCGCAACGCAGGCGCTGGCGGTTGGCGGCGTGGCTTCCTCGCTAAGATTGCGGGGGCTGGTTGAGCAGCGGCTGTTAAAGCTTCGCTCGCCCGTGAAGGTGATGTTTGGGCAGCCCTGTTACAGCGGGGATAACGCCGCGGGCGTGGCAAGAATCGGAATGAAGAACTATCTGAACCGCTAGGAGGCGATAAAAATGGCCGCAAAGCTGCTGGATGGGAAACTGATGGCCGCTGAACTTGAGGAAGAGCTGAAAAAGCGGGTGGACGCGCTGATAAAGGCGGGGAAAACCCCCGGACTTACGGTGATTCTGGTGGGCGACGACCCAGCAAGCCAGACCTATGTGAGCAACAAGGAAAAGGCCTGCGCCAGGCTGGGCATACGCTCCCGCACGCTGCGCATGCCGCAGGATACTACGCAGGAAGCGTTGGAGGCCGCTATCCGGCAGGAAAATTCGGATGAGGCGGTGCATGGCGTTTTGGTGCAGCTTCCGCTTCCCGCGCATCTGGACAGCGAACGGGCGCTTGCGCTGATTTCCCCGCAGAAGGACGTGGACGGCTTCCATGATATCAACATGGGCAGGCTCGTGCGCGGCAAGGAATGCGTAACGGCCTGCACGCCCAAGGGCGCTATGCATATGCTCAAGCGCGCGGGTATCGCCATTGCGGGCAAAGAGGCCGTTGTGGTGGGGCGCAGCAATATTGTGGGCAAGCCCATGGCGCTGCTTTTGCTTCAGGAAAACGCCACGGTAACGGTATGCCACAGCCGCACGACGGATCTGGCTGCGCATACGCGCCGCGCGGATATTTTGGTGGCGGCCGTTGGCAAGCCCCGCTTTATTACGGCGGATATGGTGAAGGAAGGCGCGGTGGTGGTGGATGTGGGCATCAACCGCGTGGATGGCAAGCTGTGTGGTGATGTGGATTTTGAGGCCGTATCGCAAAAGGCGACTTACATCACGCCCGTGCCCGGCGGGGTTGGCAAAATGACCATTGCCATGCTAATGGACAACACCGTCGCCGCGGCTGAAAGGGCGGCGGCGCTGTGAGGGAGCTCACGCTTACCGTAGGCCAGCTTAACGAATATGTGCGGCGTACCCTGGGCTCAGACCCGATGCTGCGAAACGTATGCCTCACCGGCGAACTGAGCAATTTCAAGCGGCATGTATCCGGTCACTGGTATTTTACCCTCAAGGATGAGGAAGCGGCCATCAATTGCGCCATGTTCCGCCAATCGGCCATGGGCGTGCGCTTCCGGCCTGAAAACGGGCAGCGCGTGCGGCTGTTTGGCAGCGTGGGGCTGTATGTGAAAACCGGCGCCTATCAGTTTTACGCGGACGCGATGGAGCCGGACGGTGTGGGGGATTTATACCTGCGCTTTGAGGCACTCAAGCGCAAGCTGGAAAGCGAGGGCCTTTTTGACGCGGCGCTGAAAAAGCCACTGCCGCTTTTGCCCCGGGGCGTGGGGATTGTAACCAGCAAAACGGGCGCTGTGGTGCATGATATCGCCATGGTAACGCAAAGGCGCTACCCCGGTATGGCGCTGTATCTGTGCCCGGTAAAGGTGCAGGGCGAGGGCGCGGCGCAGGAAATTGCCGCCGGTATCCGCCTGCTGGACAAGCTTGCGCAGGCTGAGGTAATTATCGTAGGTCGCGGCGGCGGAAGCATGGAGGACTTGTGGGCCTTTAACGAGGAATGCGTCGCCCGGGCCATTGCGCGCTGCCAAACCCCGGTTGTAAGCGCCGTGGGCCATGAAACCGATTTTACCATTGCGGATTTTGTAGCGGATTTGCGCGCGCCCACGCCATCCGCCGCGGCGGAGCTGGTCGTGCCCGTGCGGGAGGAGTTGCTCGCGTCCGTAAGCATGCTTGCGCGCCGCGTGGAACGCGGATATGCGCGCGAAATTGAGCAAAAGCGCTTCGTGGTTCTTCAACTGCGCCAACGGCTGCTTGCCGCTTCCCCCGAGCGAAGGGGCGAGCGTATGGCCGCGCAGCTAGCGGCGCTGCGGGTGCGCCTGGAAACGGCCATGACGCAGGCGCTGCTTGAAAAGCGCCGCGCAGTGGAGCGGGCGGCGCTGAGAATTCGAGCAGCTGGGCCCGTGGAAACGCTCAAACGCGGGTATGCGATCGTGCGGAAAAACGGTATGCCCGTAAAGGGCGTGGATGAACTGGCCGCGCAGGACTCGGTACAGATTCTGTTCGCCGATGGCGAAGCCGGCGCGGTGATTACGACGGTTCAGAGAGGATGAAGCTGTATGGCTGGCAGGTCTGGAAAGAAAGCGCCCGCATTTGAGGAAGGGCTGGCCCGGCTGGAGGCGATTGCCGCACAGATGGAGGGCGGAAGCCTGCCCATGGAAGAACTGCTGAAGCTTTACGAGGAGGGTATGAGCCTCTCGGAGGCGCTTACCCACAAGCTTGATGAGGCGCAAAGCAGGATGCGGGAGGTACAGGCGAGCCCCCAGGGCGAACCCGTGATTGTGGAAACGGACGTCGTCAGGCAGGAGAGCCTGTTGGACGGGCTGGAACCGTAAATAAGGAGGGGATAGGTATGGAGGAATATCGCAGGGCAGTGGACGAGGCTTTGGCACGGTTTTCCATGCTTGCGCAGCAGGGAGAGGAGCCCGTTACCGAGCCGGACAGCGCCGCCCCGGCGGAAGGGCTGCCTCCCCAGCCGTTGCGTAGCGCCATGCGCTACAGCCTGCTTTTGCCAGGCAAGCGCCTGCGTCCGGTGCTGCTGCTGGCGGCGTATCACCTTCTGCGGGAGGATTGGCAGAACGCCCTGCCCTTTGCCTGCGCGCTGGAAATGATTCATACCTATTCGCTGATTCACGATGATTTGCCCGCGATGGATAACGACGCGCTAAGGCGCGGCAAGCCCACCAACCACCGCGTGTTTGGGGAGAACATGGCCATTCTCGCGGGCGACGGGCTGCTCAACATAGCATATGAAACCATGCTTGGCTCCTCCTTCGCGCTTGAGCACCCGGACAGGGCGCTCAGAGCCGCCGCA
>JALEIQ010000206.1 GCA_022769795.1 Clostridiales bacterium | reverse complement strand
GGATGCTGTCTACGCAACCTGACGGCTGCGGCACCCTCGCCCCGGACAGAGCCTGCGGCTCCATCCGCGGCCGAGGCTATCTACCACGGGATGTCCAACTTGTTATTGCAATTTGCGAATAAAAAATGTTACAATTTTTTGTTTTTTTAAAAATTATTTTATGCGCTCCACTCCCTCTGCCAAAGTAATAGCATTATCTTTAGAACCAAAATATTTGAGCATAAAATGCTTATCATTTTCACTCCAAACAATATGAGTTATATTGTCTTTAAACATAATCAAGGCTGGGTATCCATGAATAAACGTAGATTCTGTCGGCTCTCCTTCCGTATCAATCTTGGTTACCACTTTTTGAGTTGTTTCAACAAACAAGACGCTTTCAGTTTGCGCTTCATTCTTATATTCAACCATGCACATATTATCCAAATTATTGAGCTGAGTTAGCGAAAACCCCTCCGGCACCGCCGTAAGATAATATTCGCCCTCCCAGCCGTCGGGTACGGCAAGCGGGGCTGCCGAGCGATCGCGCAGGCGAATCTCCGTATACTCCTGCTCGATATTCACAATCAATTCCAGCACCTTTACGCGAACGGGCCGCACAGTTGCTATCGCCGTGGTCAGCCCCAGAAAGAACACAAGCAAGCACATGGCGGTGGCCCGCGCTATTTTGGGCAGCGTCACAGCGGAAAAATAACGCGCCCGTTCCAGCGTGACGGAGCGCGTAATGGTGCGCATCACCCTGGGCCTGAGTGTTCTCAACGCCGCTTCAATTTCTTCTCCCTGGGGCGTGCCCGCCATTTCCGCGACGGCTCTTTCAAGCTGTTGCGCATCCTCCCTCTGTAGCCGCGAAAAAGTCAGCCGCAGTAAAATGTCCTCAAGCTCCTGGTACAGTTCCGCTTCCGTTTTGAAAAAACATTCCTCATGCCTTTTCATCAACTTCCGTCCTTTGCATAATGTCCTTCAAATGCTTGCGTGCGCGGGACAGGTATACCCTGATGCTGTCCGGCTTTATGCCAAGCAGCGACGCGATTTCCGCATCACCCATACCGTCGTAGTATTTCATACGCATGATGCTGGATTCCCGATCCGGCAGCTGCACAACGGCCTGGTACAGCGCTTCCAGCTGCGCGGACGCGATGAAGTGCTCGTCGGGCGGGGGCGTGCTTGCATGCACGCGCTCAAACACCTCTTCCTCCGCCTTGTAGGTATGCGCGCTCTCACGACTGCGCTTTTTTGAAAAATTGAAGGAGGTATTGACAATCGTGGTTACAACATAGGCGGACAACGCGTCACGGTCGAGGGTTTTCAGCAGCGATATCTTTGAAATCAGCTTTACGCAGGCGCTGTTTACCGCATCCTCAACATCATTTTTGTTTTTCAGAATGCGGGAGGCGCGCGTGTAGAGCATGCGCTCGTAATCCAGATACAGCTTTTGCATGAAGGCGCGATCCGCCTCGTTTTCAATACGGAGAATGGCAAGCGGAACCATGCCGTGGGAAAGGGCCCATATATGCCTGCCGCCGAAGCTCAGCATATCCTTCATCCTTTCGTGCAAACGAACGCATTGGATTCTCATGTATATTATAGGCTCGTGCATGCGCACGCGCAACAGGGTTGTCATGCGTCCCGGCGCGAAAAAAACGGCCCGAAAAGCGCGCCGGTTGTAGAAAGACGCTTATTTGCGCTTTGCCAGGGCTTTGAGCAGCTGACGAATGGATTCCTTGCTTTGAGGGTCAACCAAATCGAAGCTGTTCAATAGCTCCTGCTGCTCGTGGGTAAGGCCCAAGGCATGCTCCGTATCAAAAAACTGCGCCAATGAAACGCCCAATCCCTTGCAGAGAACCTCCAGCGTGGACACGGAAGGCTCCGTTCCCCGCTTGAACACGTTGCGTATGGTAGACCATGACGTGCCCGATTCCTTAGCCAGGCGGTACATCGTCCATCCGCGCTCATCCATAAGCTCCTGCAAGCGCTTCTTTGCATCCATTGGCACACCTCCTTTTTGCTGCTTTCTATTGTATCGGCTAAATTGGCGATGGAAAATCGGCTAATTTGACGTTATATATATGCTATCTAGCCGATAGATATATCCAATTCGAGTTGCAAGCCTCCGCCATTAAAGAGTCGTATCAAAAGAAAACTGGCGCTGGTTTCCGCACCGCGCGTTTTCGGAAATAGTTTCCACGCCCGGCTTTGCGTTTATGCCGTGTTTTTGCGCTCCGGCGGTTTAAACGGGCGTAAGAAAACCTCGCGCTTTTTCTCCCAAATCTTTCCCTAGCATAATCCCCCCTCAAAATCCCATACTAGCCATGCAAAGACAAACGGCAAAGCAATGCGGCAAAAGCGTTGCGCCGTCAAGGAGGCTGGAAACATGCGGGCAACGGGGATTGTGCGCAGAATTGACGAGCTTGGGCGTGTGGTCATTCCCAAGGAGATCAGGCGAACGCTTAGGATTCGGGAGGGCGACCCGCTCGAAATCTACACCGACCGGGATGGCGAGGTCATCCTCAAAAAATACTCCCCTATTGGCGAAATGTCCGCTTTCGCTAAGGATTATACGGAATCCATCTTCCGGGCGATGGGCCATATCGCCTGCATTGTGGACCGCGACCAGGTGGTGGCGGCCAGCGGCGTGAGCAAGAAGGAACTGGCCGATAAGCCCATCAGCCACGACCTGGAAACGGCCATCGCCAACCGGCAGACCGTGGCCATCAACCGCGCGGGTGGCGGCAAAATTGTGGCCGTTACCAACGAGGAGGACATCACTGGCTATACGGCGCAGGTGGTTTCTCCCATCATTGCGGATGGGGAGGCCATTGGCGCGGTGCTTTTGCTCAGCAAGGAGCAGGGCGCCAAGATGGGCGACGCGGAGCTGAAGGTGGCCGAAACCGCCGCAAGCATCGTTGGCCGCCAAATGGAGCAGTAAGGCCCCGGCCGCGTGCCACAACGGGCCTTCCTCAAAGCTTGCGAAACCGTGGCAATGCGCTTATAATAGGCTTGCCGCGGTTTTTCCCTTTTTTGGGCGCGCCGTGTGACTATCCCTTTACGGAGGCATCGCGTTGAGCAATACGCAAAAATCCATTCTCAGCGGCATGACGGTGCTGAGCATCGTGGGCCTCATTTGTAAAATTGTGGGGGCGTTGTACCGCATCCCGCTGGCCTGGCTCATCGGCGACGAGGGCATGGGCACCTATCAGCTTGTGTTTCCCACGTACAATATGCTGCTGACCATCTCCTCGGCGGGACTGCCGGTGGCCATCAGCCGCATGGTCAGCTTTACCCTGGCCCGGGACGACCCTCGCAACGCAAAGCGCATTTTTCATGTCGCGCTCAGCCTGTTAAGCGCGCTTGGCCTGATTGCCATGCTGCTGATGATCGTGATGAGCCCGTCGCTGGCCGTCCGCTCCGGCGATCCCTCCACGCAGCCGGGATTTGTGGCCATCGCGCCGGCGCTGCTGCTGGTGTGCATGATGTCCGCCCTGCGCGGGTTTATGCAAGGGCAGCAAAACATGGTGCCCACGGCCATTTCCCAACTGATTGAGCAGGTGGGCAAGGTGTTTGTGGCGCTGCCGCTGGCGTATTTTGGCATGCGGGTTTCCGTGGCGTATGCGGCGGCGGGCGTGCTGCTGGGAACCTCCATTGCCGAGGGCGCGGCGCTGGTATTCATGGCTGTGGTGTACAGGCGCAAAAAGCCCGCGTTTGACGCTCTTGCCCAAAACCCGGAGGAGGCGCCGCTGGGGCTCAAGGCGCTTACGCGCCGCCTGCTCTCGTTAAGCATTCCCATTACGCTGGGAGCCTGCATCGTTCCCATTGCTTCCTTCATTGACAGCGGCCTGCTGCTCAACCGCCTGGTGGACGCGGGCATCGAGCGCGGCACGGCTTTGGGGCTGTATGGCCGGTATTCCGGCTACGTGCTTACGCTCATCAACGTGCCTACCGCCCTGGCGACCGCCATCGCCATGAGCCTGGTGCCGTCCATTTCCAGCGCCATGGCTCGGGGTGACGGCAAGGCCATGCGCCACCAGAGCGCGCTGGGCCTCAGACTGTCCTTTGTGGTGGGGCTGCCCTGCTCCGCCGGTATGAGCCTGCTTTCCTCGCAGCTGCTCAGCCTGATCTATCATTTTAATACGCCCGAAGCCCTGAAGGTTACGGCCGAACTGCTTAGCATGTCCAGCCTGACCATTGTGCTGTTTACCGTGGTGCAAAGCACCAGCGGCATTTTGCAAGGGCTGCGCAAGCAGCGCATTCCCATGTATACGCTCATGGCGGGCGTAATTGTGAAGGTGCTTTTGAACTATACCCTGATTGGCCTGCCGGAGGTAAATATCTACGGCGCGCCCATCGCGTCGCTGGCCTGCTATACCATCAGCATGATTCCCAACCTGTATTATGTGCGCAAATACACGGGCATGAAAACGGACTGGCTGAACATGCTGGGCAAGCCTTTGCTCGCCACGACGCTGATGAGCCTGACGCTGGGGCTGGCCGTGCGATGGCTGCCCTCGGGTCGCTTTTGGACGCTGACGCTGGTTGTGATTGGCGTGGCGGCCTACGCGGGGTTTGCGCTGGTTACCGGCGCGCTTACGCGGGATGACCTCGCCCCTCTCCTGCGCCGCTTTCGGCGCGGGAGCGCACAAAAGAAGGAGGATTGAGCTATGAACCGCTTGACCATTGTGACCCTGGGCACCGGCGGGGACGTATTCCTCACACGCGGGGTGGAGCGCGCGCTCAAGGAAGCGCGGCGCGTGGTGCTGCGCACCCAACGCCATCCCATGGCGGACGCCCTCCGTGCGGAAGGCGTGACCTTTGAAACGCTGGACAGCCTGTATGACGAGTGCGAGGATTTTGATACCTTCAACCACGCGGCGGCGGTTCGCCTGCTGGCGCTGTGCGACGAGGGGCCCGTGTGCTACGCTGTAAGCGACGCGGCGTTCGATACCACGGTATCCACGCTCCAGCGCCTCAAGCCCCGCGACGCGCTGGTTACCGTACTGCCCGGCGTGAGCCATGCGAATCGCTGCCTGGCGATGGTGGAGGGGGCTCCGGCCTCGGTGCGGCTATACGCCGCGGCGGAGTTTGAAGGCGCGCGCGTTTCTTCCGGGGAAGCCCTGCTGCTGATGGAGCTGCACAGCCGCGAATGCGCGGGAGCCTGCAAGCTCAGCCTGATGGAGCTTTTGCCCGATGAAACTGCCGTGACCTTTTTTAGCGGCGATGAGCGCACCGGAGAGCTGGAAAGCCGCGCCATTCCTCTTTACGAGTTGGATCGCCAGCCCGCTTACGACCATCTGACCGCCGCATATGTGCCCGCCGTGCCCATGGAGCGGCGCAGCCGCTACGATATGGACGATCTGGTTCAGGTGATGAAGCGCCTGCGCTCCCCCGACGGCTGCCCGTGGGATCGTGAGCAGACCTATGAAAGCCTGCTGACCAACCTGCTGGAGGAGAGCTACGAGTACATTCAGGCCGTGCGCGACGGCGATATCGAACACATGTACGACGAGCTTGGGGACGTGCTTTTGCAGGTGGCGTTCCATGCCGAGATCGCCCGCCAGCACGGCGATTTTGACATTCTGGACGTGACCAGCGCCATTTGCCGGAAGATGATCGAGCGCCATACCCACATCTTTGGCACGGAGCACGCCGCTACCGCGGGCGAGGTGCTGGACAATTGGGAGGCCCTCAAGCGCAGGCAGCGCGGCATCACCACGCACGCCCAGGCGATGGAGAACGTATCGACCGGGCTTTCGCCGCTTCTGCGCGCTGTAAAGGTGCAAAACAAGGCGCATAAGGTAGGATTTGACTATCCCGACGCCGCTGGGGCCCTTGGCAAGGTCTATGAGGAGGCCGACGAGGTGGCGCGGTGCCTGCATGACGGCGTGGACGCGGAGGACGAGCTGGGCGATTTGCTGTTTTCCGTGGCCAGCGTGTGCCGCCTGTTGGGTAAAAATCCCGATATCGCCCTGTACGGTGCCATCCAAAAGTTCATTTCAAGGTTCAAAAATATGGAAAATGAGATAAATAAATCGGAAAAATGTTTTGAACACTTGACTTTATCTGAAATGGATGTATACTGGAATGCGGGAAAGTAAGGCGAGAAAAGGGTTTGAGAAATAATTTTCTTTTCTTTTGCGCTTTCCGCAGATACTCTTGCCGAATCCGTGCGCCGCATGGACAAATCAAAGGAGGTAATTCATTATGAACAAGGCTGAATTGACTGCCGCCATCGTTAAGAAGACTGGCTTCACCAAGAAGGATGCCGAGAAGGCGATCGCTGCTGTGACCGACGTAATCACCGAGGCTCTTGCCGATGGTGAGAAGGTTCAGATCGTTGGCTTCGGCGGTTTTGAAGTCCGCGAGCGTCCCGCCCGCGTGGCCCGCAACCCCCGCACCGGTGAGCAGATTCAGATCGAGGCTTCCAAGGCTCCTGTTTTCAAGGCTGGCAAGGCCCTGAAGGACAGCGTAAATAAGTAAGCGGTGCCGTCCCCGATGGCGGTATAGCGTCGTTATGCTGGCATATGCCACGCATAACGGCGCTTTTTTCTATACGCGCCCTTGCCCCCGGTGCGCAAATGCGGTATGATACCCATGGAAAAAACAAACGCGGAGGACTTGAAAGGTTATGAAGCTGGATACGCAATACGCCATTGAACGCACCATGGAGCTGCTGGATGTGGACAGCCCCACCGGCTATACCCACGATGTAGGACAAATGCTTATGGAGCGGCTGCGGGAAATGGGCTTTGCTCCCGTGCGCACGCGCAAGGGCTGCGTGGTTTGCCCGCTGGGCGGCCAGGAGCATCCCCTCACGCTTGCCGCACATGTGGACACGCTGGGCCTGATGGTGCGGCAGATCAAGCCGGACGGGCGGCTGGCCTTTACCACGCTGGGCGGCCCCTCCCTGCAGGCGGTGGAAACCGAAAACGTGACGGTGATTACCCGGGAGGGCAAGCGCTACACCGGCGTGGTGGAACTGAAAAACGCCTCCAAGCACGTGAACCGCGAGCTGGACGCCGAGGCGCGCAGTGACGCAACGCTGGAGATCCTTTTGGATGAAGATGTTTCCAACCAGCAGGCCGTGCAGGATTTGGGCATTGCCGTGGGCGACGTGGTATGCCTGGAGCCCCGCGCAAAGGTAACGCCCAGCGGGTTTATCCGCAGCCGCTTCTTGGATGATAAGCTGAGCGCGGGTATGCTGCTGGCGCTGGCAAAGGGCGTGGCCTGCGGCGAGGTGCGCCCGGCGCGCGAGATCACGCTGTTCTTCTCCGTGTATGAGGAGGTGGGGCATGGCGCGTCCGCTGGACTTCCCCAGCAGACAGAGGATTTGATCGTTGAGGATATGGGCTGCGTGGGCGAGGGGCTTTCCTGCCGGGAGCAGCAGGTATCCATCTGCGCCAAGGATTCCTCCGGACCCTATGACTATGCCATGACCAGCGAATTGATTTCCCTGGCAAAGGAAAACGGCATCGACTATGCGGTGGACGTATATCCCGCCTATGGCAGCGACGCGGGCGCGGCCCTGCGCTCCGGCATGGATATTCGCTACGCTCTGATTGGGGCGGGCGTATATGCATCTCACGGTTACGAGCGCAGCCACGTAAGGGGCGTTGAGAATACCCTGCGCCTGATTGAGGCCTATGTGGAAAGGCCCGGGAACTGAAAGGAGTTTTGAACCATGCGACTGGATAAATTTTTGAAGGTTTCGCGCATTATCAAGCGCCGCACGGTGGCCAACGAGGCGTGCGGGGGAGGGCGCGTATCCCTGAACGGCAAGGTGGCCAAGCCCGGCGCCGAGGTGAAGGAGGGCGACGTGCTGGAAATCCGCTTCGGCAGCCGCGTGGGGCGCTACCGCATTGTGAGCGTGCGCGAGGTGGTGCGCAAGGAAGGCGCGCAGGACATGTACGAGGTGCTGGAGGAGGATGCGCAGACCCTCGCCGAGCGCGGGCAGGAGGGCTAAGGTGAAAAACTATGTGATCGTGCTGGGCGGCGGCAGCGGCAGGCGCATGCAGGCCGGGCAAAACAAGGTATTCCTGCCGCTGCGCGGGGTACCGGCCATCATCCGCGCGCTCGCGCCGTTTTCCGCGCTGTGCGCCGGGGCGGTGGTTGTGGCCGCGAAAGCCGAGGTTGCGCAAATGCGCGAGCTGATTGCCCGCTTCCATATGGAGCGCTTTGTGCTGGACGTTGTGCCGGGCGGAGCGGAGCGGCAGAATTCCGTCTATAACGGCCTGAAGGCGCTGCCCGGGGACGCGGAGTGCGTGCTTATTCACGACGGCGCGCGCGCCCTGGTGACGGAGGACGTGATAAAGCGCGCCCTGGCCAGCGTGGAGGAGCACGGTTCCGGCGTGGCGAGCATGCCTGTTACGGATACCATCAAGCGCGCCGCGTCGGACGGCCTTGTGCTGGAAACGCCCGGCAGGGCTTCGCTGTATGCCGTGCAAACGCCGCAGGCCTTCCGCGCGGAGGATATTCTCAGCGCGCATAAGCAGGCGCGGCGCGACGGCTTCTTGGGCACGGACGACGCGGCCCTGATGGAGCACGCGGGCCTGCCCGTGTATCTGTGCGAGGGCAGCGCGGAGAACCTCAAGCTGACCACGCAGACCGATTTGGCGCTAGCCGGGCTGATTTTAAACGCGCGCGCGGAAAAGGAGGCGGGCCTATGATGCGCATTGGGCACGGCATGGACGTGCACCGCCTGGTGGAGGGCCGCAAGCTGATTTTGTGCGGGGTGGAGGTGCCTCACACGCTGGGCCTGCTTGGGCACAGCGACGCGGACGTGGCTACCCACGCCCTGATGGACGCCATGCTGGGCGCGGCCGCCCTGGGCGATATTGGAAAGCTGTTTCCGGATACGGACGAGCGCTACCGCGGCGCGGATTCCATCGGGCTGCTTGGCGAGGTATGCGCCCTGGTCAGGGCGCACGGCTTTGTGTTGCAAAACGCGGATATTACCATCGTGGCGCAGAAGCCCAAGCTGCGCCCCTATATCGACGCCATGCGCGAGCGCCTGGCTGGGGCCATGGGCGTGTGCGCCGGCCAAATCAGCGTGAAGGCCACCACCACCGAAGCCCTGGGCTTCGAGGGCGAGCAGCTTGGCATTACCGCGCATGCGGTATGCCTGCTTGAAAGCGTTTGAGCCATGCGCACACAGGCGCCTGTGCGGGCGCACGGCTTGCTTGGGGAGCGCAACCATGTGCTGTTGCTGCTTTCAACCGCATTTCTGTGCGGCTGTGTTTGCGCGCCCTGGCTAAGGCCCGGGTTATGGCTGTGGGCGGTTTGCCTGCTGGCGGGGCTGCTGATTGCGCTTTTGCGCCGCCTGGGCGCGCGCACGGGCCTTGCGCTGGCGCTTTGCTGCTTTGCTCTGGGTGCGCTGCGCACGCACGGCGCGCTTCCCCCTGCACAGGTTGAACCGGGAAGCTACGAGATTTCCGGCTTTGTATACGGCGGCGCGGCGCTCAAAAGCGACGGCCGCATCGCCTTTACCCTGGGCGATATTGTGCTGGACGGCGCGCCCGCGCCCGGCCGGGCGTATTGCACCCTGCACTATGATGAAGCGCCGCCCGAGCTGTTTGACGGCGCGCAGGTGCGCTTTACCGGCCGCGTCTATCTGCCGGATGGAAAATCCGGGCCGCCGCATATGGATTTTTCGCTGTGGATGCGTCAAAACGGCATGCGGTTTGGCGTGGCTGCCTACCGGGAACTGGAGGTTCTCAACACGCCCGCGGGCGCGCCCGTCCGTGACGCGGCCTACCGCGCGCGGGAAACGCTCGGCGCGGCGCTTGAGCGCGTCATGGGCGAGGAGGCGCGCGTCGCCATGGCCTTGCTGCTGGGGCAGCGCGAGGGCTTGAGCGATCAGGAGCTTCAGGCTTTCCGCACGCTTGGCGTTGCGCATGTGATGAGCGTATCCGGCCTGCATGTGGGGCTGCTGGGCGGGGCGCTGCTGTGGCTGCTTGAAAGGCTCAGGGTGCGGCGCGGCATACGCCTGTGCGCGCTTTCG
>JALEIQ010000323.1 GCA_022769795.1 Clostridiales bacterium | reverse complement strand
CCGAGAGCCCAACCCCCGATACATCCCAAAACGCTCCCTGTGCCGAGAACAGCTGCATCTCACCCGACCTTACGCTTCCCTGCTCCGAGGATACGCAGTGGACCATCCAGCAGGGACAAAGCGTATCGGATGTGCAGATCCGCAGCCTGGTGAGCCGCCATACGCTAGAAACGGCCAATCCCGGCGTTGATCTGGACACGCTGCGCGCGGGTCAAACCATCTGTGTGCCCAAGGAAAACATACCTTGTACGCTGCCGGAAACCTATACCCTAACCCAGGGCGAAACGCTGGAGGCCGTGGCCGTGCGCTTCAACCTGCCGGTGGCCAGCCTGCTACGCTCAAACCCCTGCCTTGCCCCGCAGGACTTTGAGGCGGGCGTTACGGTGGTGCTGCCGCGCTAATCCGCTTAGCCCGCCTCGCTCACCAGGCGGCTCACCAGCCGCTCCACATAGGTTCTGGCTGCCTGCGCGCTCGCAAGCGCGTCCGACTGGGTTTGGGGCGTATCGCCCATAAGGGCCACAAACTGGCTCACCTTCAAGCCCAGCGCATCCTGCATATCCTGATCGCTGCCGCCGGAGGAAACCAGATAGTAGCACAGTATCGAATCCGTCTGTCCCATGCGGTGGGCGCGATCCTCCGCCTGGCTGTGTACCGCGGGCGACCAATCCAGCTCGCCAAACACAACACAGCTGGCGCGCTGAAGGTTCAGGCCCGCCGCCGCCCGCAGCGATATGCAGCACAAATTGGTACGGCCCGTCATGAAACGCTCCACGGCGCGTTCCTTCATGGCGGGCGTTTCGCGTCCCGTAAGAAAGGCGGGCGAATACGCCTTGAGCTCCCGCTTGTAAATATCCATTACCTCGTGATGGTGCGCAAACAGCAATACCCGTTCCTCCGCGTCCAAAAGGGCGCGCACAAACTGAGCCACATACGGGGCCTTTGCAATGCCGGTAGCCTGCCGCTCTCCGCGCTCAATTTCCATTTCCCACAGGGCGCGCTGGCTCTGGCTGGCGGCAGCGTTGGTTTTGAGCTGATGGATGGCGGCGGCGACGGGCTGCATCAGCCTGCGGTATACGCCGTCGTCGCTGTCCACAGGCATTACCAGGCGGCGCTTGGGCGGCAGCTCCTTGAGCACCTCCTGCTTTGTGCGCCTGAGCATAAGCCCTTCCTCGCGCAGCTTTTCACCGAGCAGCTCGGGCTTGGCCACAATCTGGTTGCCATAGCCGTAGCACCATTCGCGGGTAAAGCTCTCATAGTCGCCCAGGAAGTGGTAATCCAGAATGTTCACCACGTTCCATATTTCCGCGCCGCGGTTGTAAATGGGCGTTCCGCTCAGGCCAATGACGCGCTGGGCGGCGTCAGCCAGAAGGCTTGCGGCGGAATATTTTTCCGTTCCGCTATGGCGCAATTCCTGAATTTCATCAAAGATTACGGTAGGGATGCCCGCGTCCGGAAGCGCCTCCTTCCAGCCGCGCAAAAGCAAGTAGTGCATCAAATAGATATCCGCCTTGGGCAGCGCGTAGGGCTTGAGCCCCTTGATCGTATGCACGCTCAGGGGCGTGCCGTCGGGCTTCGTCACAAAACGGTCGATTTCGTTTTGCCAGTTGCGCATCAGATGCGGCGGGGCCACAATCAGCGCGGGATACGCGCCTGTTTCGGACAGCATGGCCAGCGCCTGTACGGTTTTGCCAAGGCCCATTTCATCGGCCAGCAGGCCGCGATCCGTGCGCAAAAGGAAGGCCAACCCCTCCTCCTGAAAGCCCGTAAGCGTGCCGTGAAACGCGGTGGGGCTGGGCGCTACGCGCTCCGGCATGGCGCGGGCCAGTTCGCGGCGCACCACGTATTCCCGCGCGTCCGAGAGGGCAGCCTCCCAACGAGCCATATCGCTTGCGCGCACGGCAAGCGGGTAGCGCAGCATCAGCCAGTTCAGCTCGCCCACAATGCGCCTGTGCGCGGTAAAGCGCGCCTCGCCGCGGCGGCTGGTTTCCGTACCCGGAAACAGCCGTTTGCAAAGCTCCGTCACGCTTGGGTCGCCCCTTACCACCCAGCAGTTGCGCCGCTTGTTATAGCTGAGCGTGCCATAGGTGCGGCGGTTCGCGCCTGCCTCCGGCTGTGCACCGCTGCTATCGGTCAGGTAGGGAGGCAGCAGCGCAAACGGTTCGCTCTCGCTCATGGAAGCGCCACCCCCCATAGCGCATTGAGCGCAATCCCGCGCACGGGCTTTCGGCAAAGGCTTTCCGGCAAGGCCACGCCCCGCTGGGTGAGCACCACCAGCGCCTGAATGTCCTCGCACTGCGCATAGCGCATGAGCTGGCGTTTCAGCGCGGCGGCGTCCGGCTTTCCCTTCTTGATCTCCACGCCCACATTGCCCACAAGATAATCGATGCGGCAGCCCGCCCCGATGCGCGCCTCATGCGTAAATTCAAGCCCCGCCCTCACAAAGCATTCTTCCACCCAGGCGTGTATATCGCTTTCGTACAACGCAAAGGGAGAACGCAGCTCGCCCAATGCATTCAGCACCGTTTCAAGCATTCCGCGTTCCCCCTTGCCGGTTCCGATCATTTTACAGCTCAATACGCTTGTTCTGGCGGCTTTCCCGATACATCACAAAACGGCGGCCAATGCACTGCACTGGCTCGGCGTGCACGCGCCCGCACAGCTCCTCCAGCGCCTCGCGGGCGGAAAGCTCGCAGCCCTGCTGCACGGCGCATTTAATCAGCTCGCGCGCCTCCAATGCGTCGTAAGCCTCCTTGACGGTGTTTTCGGTAATGCCTTCCTTGCCGATGTAGAGAATGGTTTCCATGGTGTTGGCCATGCTGCGCAGGTTTGCGCGCTGTTTGCTCGTTAGCATGCTCTGATACCCCTACTCAATAAAGTCAAATTCCATATCGCCAATGGCAATGGTGCTGCCCTCCTGCGCGCCCTTGTCGCGCAGGGCCTGAATGATGCCCCGGTCGCGCAGCGTGCGATGGAACCAGTTCAGGCTCTCCTCATCGTCAAAGTTCACGCTGTCGATAAAGCGCTGCATGGCCGCGCCCTCCACAAAGAACACGTCGTTCTCGCGGCGGATGGTGAAGCCGTCGTCCGGCAGCACGCGGCTGTCGGACACTTCTTCTTCCTCAAACACACGGGGCGGCGGAAGCTCGGGCAAAAGGCGTATAACCTCGTCCAATAGCGCGTCAAAGCCGCGGTTGGCGGCGGCGCTCACCGCGAAGGCCGCATAGCCCATTTCCTCAAAGCGCTTCTTGAGCGCCTCAATGCGCTCCTCCTCATAGATCAAATCGCACTTGTTGAGCACCACAAGCTGGGGGCGGCCCACCGGCTCGCCATACTTTGCAAGCTCCTCATTAATGATGCGGAAATCATCCAGCGGGTCGCGGCCCTCGCAGCCGGAGGCGTCCACCACATGCAACAGGAGGCGTGTGCGCTCCACGTGGCGCAAAAAGTCGTGTCCCAGGCCCACGCCCTCGCTCGCGCCCTCTACCAGGCCGGGGATATCCGCCAGCACAAATTCGCTCTCATAGCGCTTTACAATGCCCAGATTGGGCGTAAGCGTGGTAAAATGATAATTCGCAATTTTGGGCTTCGCCGAGGTAAGCGTTGCCAAAATGGTGCTCTTGCCCACGTTGGGGAAGCCCACCAGACCTACGTCCGCAATGGTTTTCAGTTCCAGGCGGAACACATGCGCCTCGGTGCGGATGCCTGGCTTGGCAAAGTTCGGCGCCTGGCGCGTGGGCGTGGCAAAATGCTGGTTGCCGAAGCCGCCCTGACCTCCGCGCAGCAGCACCTTGCTCTGCCCCGGCCGGCTCATATCGGCTACCACCGCGCCGTCTTCGTCGCGCAAAAATACGGTGCCCACGGGCACCTTAATCACCAAATCCTGCCCGCGCTTGCCATGGCAGCGTCCCGCGCTGCCGTCCACGCCGTTTTCCGCCAGGTACTTGCTGCGAAAGCGAAAATCCAGCAGCGTATGCATGTTGGGATCGGCATACAAAACAATGCTGCCGCCGTCGCCGCCGTCGCCGCCGTCCGGCCCGCCGTTTTGCACAAATTTTTCACGGTGGAACGATACGCAGCCGTTTCCGCCGTTGCCCGCCTTTGCCGTAATCCTGACCCGATCCACAAATGACGCCATTCAAATGCTCCTTACTGCTTTTCGAAACTCGCTTTACGCCTGTGCCTGTTCCCGCTTTTGAGCCTTGCGCACGGGCTTTGGCGTGATGACCGCGCCGCCTGCCGCGTTGGCAGCCTTGCACAGCGCGCGCAGCGTGCAGGCCTCGCATTCCGGGTTGCGCGCGTGGCACACCCTGCGCCCGTGGAAGATAAGCCAATGATGCGCAGCCACCCAATCCTTCTTGGGAATGGCCTTTTGGAGCTGCCGCTCCGTTTCCTCCACGTTTTTCGCGTCCGCCAGCCCCAGCCGGTTGGATACGCGGAACACATGCGTGTCCACCGCGATGGTGGGCACGCCGAATGCATTCGCCAGCACCACGTTTGCGGTTTTCTGTCCCACGCCGGGCAGCGCCGTGAGCGCCTGCATATCACCGGGCACCTGGCCTCCGTGGCGCTGCATAATCAAGCGGCAGCTTTCCACAATATTGCTGGCCTTGGTTCGAAAGCCGCAGCTTTTTACCATGGGATACACGTCCTCCACGCTGGCGGCGGCCATGGCCTCCACCGTGGGATAGCGCTCAAACAGCGCGGGCGTTACCTTGTTGACCTGCTTGTCCGTGCACTGAGCGGAAAGCATGACCGCCACAAGCGTTTCATAGGGATTGCGGAAGTTCAATTCCGGCTTTGCGTCCGGATACTGCGCCTCCAAGCCGGCCAAAATCGCCTTTTTGCTGATACGCATCATTATGCCTCGTTCCTTTCACAGCGCTTGGCCCTTTGGCGCAAGCAATGCCTATTGTACAAGATATCGCGGCGGGTTGCAAGCCCGTTCACACCGGCCAGTCGCAGCCGTTCGCAAGTCGATTTGCAAGCGTTTCCAGCCCGGCCTGATCGGCTTCGTCAAAGCGGGAAAAAAGGGGACTGTCCAAATCCAAAACGCCCAGCAGGCAGCCTTCGTGCATAAGCGGAATGACAATTTCGCTGTTTGATTCCGCATCGCAGGCGATGTGCCCCTCAAACTCATGCACGTCCGCAACCAGCTGCGTGCGGCGGCTCTGCGCAGCCACGCCGCACACGCCCTGCCCCAGCGGGATACGGATGCACGCGGGCTTGCCCTGAAAGGGGCCCAGCACCAGCGTACCCTGCCGGTACAAATAAAATCCCACCCAGTTCACATCTTCAAGCGCCCAGTAAATTAGCGCGCAGGCATTGGCCATATTGGGCAACACGTCGCGCTCGCCCTCCATCAGCGCGGCAAGCTGCGCGTTCAGCATCCGGTACAACTCCGCCTTCTGCGCAGGGTACGCCACGTCCCTCCATGCGGCCATCGTTTTTCCGCCTTTCCGCGCCCTTGAAAGCGCAGGTACAGTATATCATAAAACACATGTTTTGAGATAGCCTTTTCTGGGTATGTTTTGAAGTAGGATGAAGGAGGTGTTTTCATGATGATTGACCCCAACGCGCTATTTGCGCTCAGCTACGGCCTCTACGTGCTTACCGCCCGCGACGGCGAAAGGGACTGCGGCTGCATCGTAAACACGGTGATGCAGTTGACCGAGAACCCCACGCGCATTGCGCTTAGCGTAAACAAGCGCAATTACACCAACGATGTTATTGCAAAAACGGGACGCATGAACATCAGCGTTCTCACGGAGGAAGCGGACATGGTGCTATTCCGCCATTTTGGCTTTCAAAGCGGACGCGACGTGGACAAGTTTGCCGACCGTGACGACCCGGCCAGCAGCAACGGCCTGCGCTACCTGTCCCATGCCTGCAACGCCTTTATCTCCGCCCAGGTAGAGCAGGCTATCGACTGCGGCACGCACATGCTCTACGTCGCCCTGGTAACGCAGGCGGAAAAGCTTACCGGCGCGCCCTCAATGACCTATACCTATTACTTTGAGCACGTAAAGCCCAAGAAGCCAGCGCCGGACAAAGCCTCGACCCGCAAGGGCTACGTTTGTAAAATCTGCGGCTATGTGTATGAGGGCGACCCGCTTCCGGCGGATTTCATCTGCCCCTGGTGCAAGCACGGCGCGCAGGATTTTGAGCCCATCGATTTGTAAATTCTCCTTTCTGCGGCCCGGTTTCTCACACGAAGCCGGGCTTTCAATCTGTACAAAAAAGCAATTTGCGCTTATAATATCATCAGTATGCGCTCGGCAACCGCCCAGCGTTATTGTGGTTATGCAGCCGAAAGGAGCTTTCTTTCTTGAACAAGAGCGTTCTTGCCAAACGGCCCGTTAAGCCCGAGCGGTTTTTGTCGCTGGGTTTTCTCGCGTTGATCGTAGTGGGCGGGCTTTTGCTGGCCCTGCCCGTATCCGCCGCTGGCGGGCGTTCCATCGGGTTGCGGGGCGGGCTGTTTACCGCCACCTCAGCCGTGTGTGTAACGGGTCTTTCCATCATTGACGTAGGCGCACAGCTATCAGGCTTCGGCCAGGCGGTGCTGCTGATTTTGATTCAGGTAGGCGGCATGGGCTTTATGGTATTTGCCACTCTGATTATGGTGGCGCTGGGCAAGCGCATCACGCTCAAGGAGCGCATGCTTCTGCGCGATTCCATGAATCAAACCACCCTGGCCGGCATGGTGCGTCTAACCCTGGCTTTTTTCCTCATGGCCCTGGTGATTGAAATCGCGGGCGCGCTTCTGCTCATGACGCGCCTCATTCCCTGCTATGGCGCGGCACAGGGCGTATGGATGAGCGTTTTCACAGCCATCAGCGCGTTTTGCAACGCGGGCTTCGACCTGTTTGGTGGCTACCGCAGCCTTCTGGATTTCCAAGGCGATCCCGTGGTGCTATTCACCCTCGCCGTTCTCATCATGCTGGGCGGGCTGGGCTTTCCGGTCATCATGGAATGCCTGCACCTGAAGCTGCGCAGGGTATCCCTGCATACAAAGCTAGTGCTATCCATTACGGCGGCGCTGCTCCTGACCGGTACTGCCGCCGTCGCGCTGCTGGAATGGCGCAATCCCCTGACGCTTGATAACGGCATGAACGCATGGCAGAAATTGATGAATAGCTTCTTTCAGTCCGTCACCTTCCGCACGGCGGGCTTCGCCAGTCTGGATCAGGCCTCGCTCAGCGATTCCAGCAAGCTGATTGGTTCGCTGTTCATGTTTGTGGGCGCATCCCCAGCCTCCACGGGCGGCGGCGTAAAAACCACCACGGTGGCAATCCTTTTTCTGGTTGTGGGCTCCGTGGTACGGGGGCGCGAGCGCATTGGCGCCTTTGGCCGCGAGATTGCCGCCGATACGGCGCGGCGCGCCATGACCATTGTGATGATCGGCCTGTTTTTGGTGCTTGGCATAACCTGCGCCCTTAGCGTGCTGGAACGCAATTCGGGTTTCGCGCTGATTGATTTGTTCTTTGAGGCCACCTCCGCCTTCAGCACCACGGGTCTTTCCTCCGTGGGCACCTCCGCGCTCAGGCCCGTATCGCAATGGCTGCTGATGCCGCTGATATATTTAGGCCGCGTCGGCCCGCTCACGCTGGCTTTGGCGCTGGCCAACCGCATGGATAGCAGCCGCCTGAACCGCGTGCATTATCCGGAGGAAAAGGTCATGATCGGTTAACGCGCCTTCCTCATTTTGGTTTTAGAAAGGACGGGCTTCCTATGAAAAGCAAGCAGTATCTGGTTCTGGGCCTGGGCCGCTTCGGCACCAGCGTGGCCAAAGCTCTCTACGATCTGGGCCAGGAGGTGCTGGCCATCGACTCCGACGAGGAACTGGTCAACGACATCGCCCCGTATGTTACGCAGGCGCTGCAACTGGACGCCACGGATGAAACCCTGCTGGCCGGGCTGGGTGTGAAAAACTTTGACGCGGCCATTGTAAGCATTGGTCAAAACACCCGCGACAGCATTCTGGTATGCGTGCTTTTGAAGGAGCTGGGCGTGCCCGCCCTGATTGCCAAGGCCAACGACGAGCTGCACGCCAAGGTGCTGCGCAAAATCGGCGTGGATCGCGTGGTGTTTCCCGAGCGGGATATGGGCGTGCGCCTGGCCCGTTCCATTATCAGCCCGGGCGTGCTGGAGCTGATGAACCTCAGCGACGATTACCAGATCATCGAGGTGCTTGTTCCTACCAAATGGGTGGGCAACACCATTATAGGCGTGGACGTGCGGTGCAAGCATGGCGTGAACATTCTGGCCATTCACCGCGGCGACCGCT
>JALEIQ010000177.1 GCA_022769795.1 Clostridiales bacterium | reverse complement strand
AGATGGCTGCCGACTATGAGCGCGTTTTCGGCGAGCCCATCGTTCTGGCCGCTAACGAGCCTACTGCGGCTCACGCCTGGATCAATCGCGTTGCCAAGAACGGCGTTATCATTGAAAGCTCCAATACGAACATCGTCAAGGATGTTGGCGGCGCGCCCGGCATGGTTGATCCGCCCATCGGTTATGGCGTGTCTTCTAAGCTTCGTGAACGTGATTTGCAGGGATATCTGCTTGGCGTTGATCCCTCTGCCTTCCAGGATGAAACCCCCACGACGGCCATCAGCTTTATGATCGCCCAGATCGCCGATCAGTGCGAGCATCCCAACGCTGCAAAGCTGTTCATCCGCTTTATTTGCGGCGAAGCTGATCATACGGGCGAGGGCCTGGCGCCCTTCCTGACGGCTGGCTCGTATCCCGTTTTCCCCGACGCGCCTTCTCTGGATATCGTTCAGCCCGCTTTCGAAGATATTCCGAAGTTCGCGCTTGATTTGGACTACTACTATGAGAACTACTACGACGTCTACGATTATTGGATTTCTGTCCAGCCCTAAGCAAGCATGAAAGGAAGGCGGTAGGGCATAGCTCTACCGCCTCCCTAATCTTTTGAAAAAGGATGAGTAGAAACTGTGGAGCAGCTTAAAAGGGAGGACCCTCAGCTCGTCGAACAACTTTTGGGTAGAGAAGTGATTTATCGCGGTAAGTCCTATCAGTTTTGGCTGGATGAATTGCTGCTTCCCAACGGCGCTCGCATCCGGCGCGAGCATCTGCATCACCCGGGAGGGGTAGCGATCCTTGCACTGGATGAGAAAAAACGCTGTGCCATGGTTCGGCAATACCGTCATCCAATCGGACAGGTAACTCTCGAAATTCCAGCCGGAAAGCTTGATAAGCTTCCAAATGAGAGCCCTGAGCATGCCGCCCTGCGCGAGCTCAGAGAAGAAACGGGGTACACCGCGCACTCGCTCGTTTCCCTTGGAAAAATCTATCCGTCCCCTGGTATCATCGATGAAGTATTGTATCTGTTTCTGGCCAAAGGGCTTGAAACGGGCCAGCAGGAGTTGGACGATGACGAATTTATCCATACGCAATGGATTCCGATTGATGAACTTGAGGAACAAATTGCGCAAGGTACCTTTGAGGATACCAAGACCATCTGTGCCTTAACACGCGCGCGACTGATGAAACTGCTCTAGGAGGATCGGAGGCATGGAGCAAGAGGATACGCGCCCCCAAATCATGTATGCTTTTGGGTTGAGCCTGGTGTTTGTCATCATAGACGCGGCGGTGTTTTGCGTGCTGGCTGAACCTTTGGGAGAGTGGCTGCCTATTCAGTCGGTGTGGTTGAATAATTGCGTTCATCCCACGCTGCTCGCCTTGATTGGTACGCTCCTGGGATGCAGCGCTTTTGGCGCATTCAGGAAAAATCCCAAACTGGTTCCGACGGCGTACTCATTTTTTCCCGCTTATATGCTCGTCTGCTATGCATATGCCTGCCTAAATCTTGAAGGGGATGAGCGTGCCTTTGCCTGCCAAATCATAACGTTGTATACGTTGGCGCCTACCTTGACAGGGATGGGAGGCTCATGGCTTCTTTATGGACTAAAAAGGCGTTGCAAAAAGCAGCGGCCTAACAATTGAACAATCTCTAAGAGGCTGACTTATGCGTGCAGTCCTCTTTTTATTTGCTCAGCCGCGTACTTGTGCATTTGCATAAAGCTGGATATAATGAGAATGCAACACCAGCTTTGGGAGAGTGGCATATGCGCGGGGTAAGGGCAATTCTGAGGGGTGCAATCTACATGACGGTGCTTGCGCTTATCCCGCTGGGCGCGCTGGCGCAGGAGGGCGAAGCGGCGCTGAACACAGCCGATGCGCTTTTAACGCAAATGACGCTGGAGGAAAAAGTGGCGCAGCTCTTTTTTGTGAGACCGGAGGACTTTTCACGCATTTCAAGCGTAAGCAAACCTAGCGCCAAGCTGGAACGCGCCTTTGAGCGCTTTGGCGTGGGCGGCGTGATACTATTCCCTGAAAACATGAAAACGGAAAAGCAGCTTATCCAGCTTACCGAAGCAATGCGGGAATATGCTAAAAAGCAGCGAGGAATCGACCTGTTTTTAGGCGTGGACGAGGAAGGCGGGAGTGTGGCGCGCGTGGCCAAGAAGCTGAGGCTGAAGGAGCCGGTCCCATCCATGAGCATAATTGGAGAAACAGAGGATTCCCAACAGGCTTACGAGGCTGGGCGGCGCATTGGCGGCTACCTGAGCGAATATGGCTTTACGCTGGACTTTGCCCCTGTAGCGGATGTGCGCATGGATGTGGAGAGAGCAGAGATTACCAAGCGCTCCTTTGGCTATGACGCGCGGCTTGTGGCCGGTATGGTGAAGGCGTTTACGCAGGGCTTGCAGGAGCAGGGGGTTCTGGCGGTGCTCAAGCACTTTCCCGGCCACGGGGCGGCTTCTGGCAATTCGCATAATGGAGCGGCTGTTTCCACCCGCACGCTGGAGGAATGGCGTGCGTGCGAATGGGTGCCGTTTCAGGAGGGGATACAAGCGGGTGCAAAAGTGGTGATGATTTCGCATCAAATTGCCGCGACTGTGGATAACGCAGCCCCAGCGTCGCTTTCCTACCGGATTGTAACGGAGCTTTTGCGTGGCGAGATGGGGTTCGACGGCGTGGTCATTACGGATGCGCTGCGCATGAAGGCGGTTTCGGAAGCATATGGCTCGGGCGAGGCCTGCGTGAAAGCCATTGAGGCTGGCTGCGACATGCTGCTGTTGCCCAAGAATTTCAGCAACGGATATAATGGCGTTATGGATGCGCTCGAAGATGGAAGATTAACGGAAGCGCGGATTGATGAAAGCGTAAGACGCATTCTTACGCTAAAGGCAGAGTGGGGATTGCTGGAAGAAGCAGCACAGATACCGTGAGTTAATGTGAAGGAGAAAAGGATGAAAATGGATTGCTGGGAAAAACTATATTCCTTCGCCCGAAAGGTTCAGAATGCAAGAACCCTGTCGCCTTTTATAGAAGCAGGCGGCGTTGCCGCGGCCATTCAGTCAAAATCGGGGCGTATCTATGTAGGCGTATGCATTGATACGGCTTCGACTCTGGGTATGTGCGCCGAGCGCAACGCGATAGCCAATATGATTACCAACGGGGAAAGTCAAATTGACAAAGTCGTTGCCGTGATGCCAGACGGCAGAGTTGGGCCGCCCTGCGGAGCCTGCCGGGAAATGATGATGCAGCTGGACACGCACAGCGCGGAAATTGAAATCCTGATGGACTATGAAACCCGCCGGACGGTCACGCTGGGTGAGCTGACACCCGAATGGTGGGGATATGACCGATTCAAAAACTGGGCACCGGATTGAATGCTACCAATTGAGAATCAAATAGGATACAAGAGGCCGTGCGCCTGTCGCACAAACAGTTTTCAATACACGGTTTTAGTGCAACAGCGATAAAAATCCGCTTCCAAGCAGCGCTTGAGAGCGGATTTTTTGTGCATGGTTTTTGTTGAAAGGCTTTCTGCGACAGGCCCTGCACTTTGTGAAAAACGCGCGGCATAAGGGGGTTAGGGCTTTCCATCAATTCTGGCAGCGCATGATGCCCCCGCCGAGCTTTTTAACGCTCTGAAACATGGCTGTGCGTCGCGCCTCCTTTCCATATCCGCTATCTCATGCCGTGCGCCTTGGCGCATGGCTTTTTTGTCATATGCGCACTACCTTTGCCGAAACAAAAAGCGCGCTGCATATCCCCGGTTGTCCAATCATACATACCCATGTAAAGGAGTGATTAGCATGAGCAACAAGCCTCTCCGTGTGCGGGAAAAGGGGCTCCTTCTGCCCCCGGTTCCTGAGGCAAAGCCATCGCGCGCCAGTCCGTTCCGCCATTTCAGGAACGTGCTGCGCCTTCCCAAAACAAAGCGCATCCTTACCCAGACGGGATTGTGCCTATGTCTATTGGGCCTATCAGCCGCCTATACCGTTGGACTCAACGAGAATGCGACGGCGGTTGTGGCGCAAAAGCGCGAGCTGCCTATATACAGCGTGGAGCGCGACGACAAGGTGGTGGCCATCAGCTTCGACGCCTCGTGGGGAGCGGATAAAACCATTGCCATTCTGGATATCCTGGATGCGCACGATGTAAAAACCACGTTCTTCTTGGTTGGCGGCTGGGTTGATAAATACCCGGAAATGGTGAAGGAAATTGCGGCGCGCGGGCATGAGATCGGCAATCATTCGGATACCCATGCACACATGAGCAAGCTCTCGGAACAAGACATTCGGGATGAATTGCGTATTATGAGCGATAAAGTGGAAAACCTAACCGGCGTAAGGCCCACATTGTTTCGCCCGCCCTATGGCGAGTACAACGACCGGGTGGTACAGGTTTCACGTGCGGAAGGCTACGAGTGCGTGCAGTGGAG
>JALEIQ010000161.1 GCA_022769795.1 Clostridiales bacterium | reverse complement strand
CCCCTAGCAGTTCCAGCAACGTTTTCTGTTCGCTCTTGTTCATCTTCGTCACCTCGCTATTGAGGTTTCGATGAATTTGCTCTCTTTTCCCCTTGCTTTTTCTCCTTTTTTCTCTTCTCTTTTTCGTAAGCGATTGCCCTGCCTGGCAAATGCCCGTCCCTTTACAAACTTCTCCGTCAGGCGTATCATAACCCTAACTGGAAACGGCAGGGAGGAATAGCAGCGATGGAAGCTATGGAACGCGCCCGGCTTTGGGCATCCGATTCGTATTTTGACAAGGATACTCGCGCGCAGGCGGCCGCGGTCCAGCGGGAGGAGCAGGCGCTGATGACCGCCTTTGGCAGCGAGCTGCGCTTTGGCACGGGCGGGCTGCGAGGCATCGTGGGCGTTGGCACGGCGCGCATGAACCGTTACACCGTGGCGCGCGCCACGCTGGGCCTGGCCCGCTACCTCAAGCGCGGCGGAGCGGGCGCGGGCGTGGTCATCGCCCACGACAGCCGCCATGGCTCGCGGGAGTTCGCCGCCGTAGCCGCGGGCGTGTTGGCGTGCGAGGGCATTCAGGCGTATGTTTTCCCCCAGCTTGCCCCCACGCCCATGCTCAGCTATGCCGTGCGCGCGCTCAAGCTCGACGCGGGCGTAATGATTACCGCCAGCCATAATCCCGCCGAATACAACGGCTACAAGGTTTACGGTGCGGACGGATGCCAGATCACCGATCATGCCGCCCAGGCCATTACCGATGAAATCTGCGCCGTGGGCTATACGGACGCGCGCATCCTATCCGAGGCCGAGGCGCGCCGCGCCCACAAGTGGCTGGACGTGGAGGACAGCGTCCGCCGCAGCTTTGCGCAGGCTTGCCTGTTTTGCCGTCCCGACCCCACGGTTTGTTCGGCGGTGCATGTGGTATATACGCCTCTGCACGGCACGGGCCTTTTGCCTGTGCGCGAGGTACTCAGCCGCATGCAGGGCGTAACCGTTACCGAGGTAACGGCCCAATGCGAGCCAGACGGCGATTTTCCCACCTGCCCCAAGCCCAATCCCGAGCTGGATGAAACCCTTGAGCTGGGCCTCAAGCTGGCGAATGAAACGCACGCCGACCTGCTCTTAGCCACCGACCCGGACTGCGACCGCGTAGGCGTGGCCGTGCGCAAGCCCGACGGCTCCTACCTGCGCCTAAGCGGCAACGAGGTGGGCCTGCTTTTGCTTGAATACATCCTGCGCGTGCGCCGCTCCCAGGGCACGCTGCCAGCGCATGCCGTGGCCGTCAAAACCATCGTCACATCCGACCTGGCCTTTGCCATCGCCCGCGCTTACGGCGTTTCCATCACAGAAGTGCTTACCGGCTTCAAATATATTGGCGAGGTCATTGGCCGCCTAGAGGCCGATGGGCGCGAAAACGATTTTGTGTTCGGCTTTGAGGAAAGCTGCGGCTACCTGGCCGGTACTCACGTGCGCGACAAGGACGGCGTGATGGCCTGCATGCTGGTATGCGAAATGGCGCAGGCCTGCCACGCGCGCGGCTCCACCATCTATCAGGAGCTGCAAGCCCTTTACGCGCGCTACGGCTATACCGGCACCGCTTTGATGAGCTTTGACATCGCCGGGGCGCTTCCCATGCGGCGGATGGCCGCCACCATGCGCCGCCTGCGCGAGCATCCCCTGACCGCGCTGGCGGGCAGCCCCGTTCTCAAGGTGACGGACTATCTGGACGGCGCCAGCGGCCTGCCCTCAAGCGATGTGCTGGCCTTTGAAGCCGAACAGGTCAAAGCCATCATTCGCCTCTCCGGCACCGAGCCCAAGGTGAAGGTTTATCTTTCCGCAAAAGCCGCTTCCCGCCCCGTCGCCGAGGCTCTCCTGGACGCTTTGCGCGCGGAAATGCGCGGCGCGGTTCTGGCGTAACGTTTCGCAAAAGGACAGGATGCCCCTACGCCGCAACGTTTTCAAACGAACAACGCGCCAGCCCAACCGGGCTGGCGCTGCCGCTGTTCTGGCGTATTTTGTTATGCCTATGGGGGTATTGGCGTTTCGGTTTTTCTCGCGCCGTACAGCGCCTTCAGCGCCTCGTATTCATCGGTAAGCGCGCGGCTCAAAAACGCTTCGTCATAAGGAATGTAGCGCGTGGCAATCATCCCGCCCAGGCCCTGAATAAAGATGAACATTTGCAAATGGAGGGCTTTTGCCTGCTCCAGCGTATAGCCATTAGCCCGCATAATAGCGGAATAAACCGCATCGTTTACGCCCGCGAAGCCGCGTGACTGCTCCTGCTCCTGATACGCTTCGCCGCTGCGGTCACGCAGAAACAGCAGCTGGTACAGCGCCGCTTCCTCATGGGCAAAGCGCAGGAACGCCATGCCCATCTCTTTGTAGGGCGGCATTTGCCCGGTTTGCCATTCGGCCAGCCTGCGGCCAAACAGAGCGCCCGCCTCCGCGCGCACCTCGCCGCGCAGCTCCTCCATGTTGCTCAGCTCGCGGTACAGCGGCTGTGTGGAGCTGCCCAGCTCCTGCGCAATGGCCCTGGCGTTGAGCGCCTCCATGCCTCCCCGGCGCGCCACGTTCAGGCCCGCCTGCACAATGGCCTGCTTATCAAACCTGACCCTTGGCGGCATAGCGCGCACCTCCCCGCTTTTTCCGCTTCGATTGTAGCAAGGGCCATTCGCGTTGTCAACCGTATAAAGCGCCCCGGCGCGTGCTGACCGCGCCGGGGCCCAGACTGTAGTCCCCTGGGAGGTGTCGGAGGGCCGCAGCCCTCCGACTGTAATCCGAACCCAGCGACATGTGCGGTGCGTTCGGAAGCCTTGCGTAGCAAGGTTTCCTTGCAGGGTTCACCGGCCGCGCCAAAGGCGCAGGTGAACCCTGTTTCGGCGGAAAAGATCGCCGTAGGCGAGCTTTTTCGACGGTCTAAAGCGCCCCGGCGCGTGCTGAACGCGCCAGGGGCTCCTGCTTACCGGTTATCCACCTTTTCGGGATACAGGTCATGCTGGCTTAGCCGCTGCCAGGCAACCTCCTCCCAACGGGTACCGGGCCTTCCGTAATTGCAGTACGGGTCGATGGAAATGCCTCCGCGCGGCGTAAACTTGCCCCATACCTCAATATACTTGGGGTCCATCAGCTTGATTAAATCCTTCATGATGATGTTCATGCAGTCCTCATGGAAATCGCCATGGTTGCGGAAGCTGTACAGGTACAGCTTCAACGACTTGCTCTCCACCATTCTTTCGCCCGGCACGTAGGAGATATAGACGGTGGCAAAGTCCGGCTGACCGGTGATGGGACACAGGCTTGTGAACTCCGGGCAGTTGAACTTCACAAAGTAATCGTTATCAGGATGCTTGTTCACGAAGGTTTCCAGCACCTCGGGCGCGTAATCGCTCTTATACGCGGTCTTTTTGTTTCCCAGCAGGGACAGCCCCTCGGTTTCCGCCTTGGTTCTTCCGCTCACGGTATTGCCTCCTTATTGTTTCTCTTTCAGCCAGCCGCGCTTGAGCCCCTTCACCAGCAGCACCCCGGCAACGCCGCAGATGGCCTGGCCCACCAGCAGGCTGCCCGCCATAACCCAGTAGGGCACGCCCAGCAGGTAGCTCAGCCATGTGGATACCCCCAGCGCCGGCACCAGCGCGACAGGCAGCGCAAGCAGCCATTCGTTCAGCCTGTAGCGCCGGATGAGCGCGCACAGCCCGGCGGTCAGCAGGCCCACCAGCCCGCCGCCCACAATATCAAACACGCCCAAACCGCCCATAATCACATTGGAAAGCAGGTTGGACAGGCCCAGCGGCAAAACCAGGAACGGAAACAGGTATGCAGTCGCGTACAGAGCCGTGGCAATACGCACCTGGTACTGCCCGAACGCAAAGCTCTGGGTTACATACATCATTACGATGTAGAGCGCCATGACCATCGCGGAGAACGCAAGCTTTTGGGTTTTGGTCATCTTCTTCATATCCATTTTCGTCACCTCCAGACAAAAAAGGACGCGCCAACCCTAGGCGCGTCCAACAAAATCAAGATTTTGTTTCGTCCCTAGTTTTGTTTATAGACAGGATGGTTTCGAACTGTCTGCCGCAAGGCTCATTTAGCATAACGCATGTTTGGGAATTTTGCAAGCCCCGGGAACGGCTTTCTTTTTGCAAAGGCAGTTTTCTTACAGGGCCATCGCTTACGAACGAGGAAAGCCGAGAACGGAAAGAGCGAAAGAAAAATCCCAAGCACAGCGAAGACGTTTGGAAGTAAGACTGCCTTTGACGGAGGAATCAGCCTTAAGCAAGGTTAAAACCATTTTGCGTAG
>JALEIQ010000154.1 GCA_022769795.1 Clostridiales bacterium | reverse complement strand
TGCGGTATGCGCTCTTAATTTCCGCGTCGGTGGCGTTCTTGCCGACACCCAGCACCTCGTAATAATCGCGCTTTGCCAAAAGCTCACCTACTTACTTATGTGTGCGAACCAAATGTTTTTTCATAAACATGCTTCAATCCCCTTCCCCGCGTCGCCGCCGAGAAAGGGGATTTCTGCGCGCCTTTCCCAGCGTCTGGGAAGGCGTCCTCCCGGGGGGGGGAATCCCCCGGGGTTTCGTCATCGAGCCGCGCGCGGCTTATTTCACTTCCGCGTCCGCGTCGATGGTGCCGTCATCGTTCACCTGCGGGCCGCCTTCGGCGCCGCCGTTCTGCGCGGCCTCCTGCTGATAAAGCTTGCCAAAGATGGCGTATACCTTCTGGGTCATCTGCTCCATGGCGTTCTTGATGGCCTCGATATCGTTGCCCTCGCGCACCTTCTTGAACTCGTCAATCTCATGCTGCACGGTTTCCTTATCGGCGGCGTCCAGCTTGTCGCCATTCTCGCGCAGCTGCTTCTCCATCTCGTAGATCAGGGTGTCGGCGCGGTTTTGAACCTCAACCTCTTCCTTGCGCTTCTTATCCTGCTCGGCGTACTGCTCGGCTTCCTTCACGCGCTGGTTGATCTCGTCCTCGGTCATGTTGGTGGAGGCGGTAATGGTGATCTTCTGCTCATTTCCGGTGCCCTTGTCCTTGGCGGACACGTTCACAATGCCGTTGCGGTCGATGTTGAAGGTAACCTCGATCTGCGGCACGCCGCGGGGCGCGGCAGGGATGCCGGTAAGCTGGAAGCGGCCAAGGGTCTTGTTGTCATAGGCCATGGGACGCTCGCCCTGCAGCACGTGGATTTCCACGGCGGTCTGCCCGTCGGCGGCGGTGGAGAACACCTGGGATTTGCTGGTGGGGATGGTGGTGTTGCGCTCGATAAGCTTGGTAAAGATATGGCCCTCGGTTTCCAGGCCCAGGCTCAGGGGCGTTACATCCAGAAGCAGCACGTCCTTGACCTCGCCGCCCAGCACGCCGGCCTGAATGGCCGCGCCAACGGCCACGCACTCGTCGGGGTTAATGCCCTTGAAGGGATCCTTGTTGGTAATCTTCTTCACAGCGGTCTGCACGGCGGGGATACGGGTGGAGCCGCCCACCAGGATGACCTTGTCAATCTGCGAAGCGGTGAGGCCAGCGTCCTTCAAAGCCTTGTTCACAGGCTCGATGGTGCGATCCACCAGGTCGGCGGTCAGCTCGTCAAACTTGGCGCGGGTCAGGGTCATGTCAAGATGCTTGGGGCCGGTAGCGTCGCTGGTGATAAAGGGCAGGTTGATGTTGGTGGACATTACGCCGCTCAGGTCAATCTTGGCCTTCTCAGAGGCCTCCTTCAGGCGCTGATAGGCCATCTTGTCCTGGCGCAGGTCAATGCCGTTCTCGCGCTTAAAGGAATCAGCCACATAGTTGATGATGCGCTCGTCAAAGTCGTCGCCGCCCAAACGGGTGTCGCCGTTGGTGGCCAGCACTTCAAACACGCCGTCGCCAATCTCCAGGATGCTTACGTCAATGGTGCCGCCGCCCAGGTCGTACACCAGAATCTTCTGGCCGCCCTCCTTATCCAGGCCGTAGGCCAGGGAAGCGGCGGTGGGCTCGTTGATGATGCGCAGCACCTCAAGCCCGGCGATGCGGCCCGCGTCCTTGGTGGCCTGGCGCTGGCTGTCGCTGAAATAGGCGGGCACGGTGATAACTGCCTGGGTTACGGTTTCGCCCAAATAAGCCTCGGCGTCCGCCTTCAGCTTTTGCAGGATCATAGCGCTGATTTCCTGGGGCGTGTAGTCCTTGCCGTCCACGCCTACCTTGTGCGCGGTGCCCATCTCGCGCTTGATGGAAATGATGGTACGATCCGGGTTGGTAATGGCCTGGCGCTTGGCGATCTGGCCAACCAGGCGCTCGCCGTCCTTGGTAAAGGCCACAACGGAGGGCGTGGTGCGCGCTCCTTCCGCGTTGGGGATAACGGTGGGTTCGCCGCCCTCCATGACGGCAACGCAGCTATTGGTAGTACCAAGGTCAATACCGATAATCTTAGACATAGTGTTTATCCTCCTCAAATTGCTTGCGTCTGTACGCAAATTTGGCGGTCTGCTCTCTGAAAAATATATGTATCAACAGCGGCGTAGCCGCTGAGTCAAAGGGGAAACCGGTTATTCGGGAACAACCTTAACCATGGCGTGCCTCAGCACCATGCCCTCCATCTGGTAGCCCTTTTGCAGCACCGCGCATACGGTGCCGGGCTCTCCATCCTCGGGCGCGCCCTGCATAACCGCGTTTTCCAAATTGGGATCAAACCTTTCGCCCAGCCGGTCAATGGGAGTGATGCCGCGCTTCTCAAACGCCTCGCAAAGCTGGCGGTGTACCATTTCAACGCCGCTTCTGAGCGACTCGTCCGGGCTTTCCGCCGCGGCCAGGATTGCGCGCTCCAAATTGTCAATCACCGGCAGCAGCGTGGTGGCAAAGCTGCGCGCTCCATCGTCAAAGGCTTCCTTGCGAACGTTCTGGTTGCGGCGGCGGAAGTTTTCAAAGTCCGCCTGCACGCGCTGGGCCATAGCCAGGTATTCCTCCTGCTTGGCAACCGCGGCGGCCAGCGCCTCCTCGGCCTGCGTACTTTCCGCTTTTTCCGCTTCTTCCTTGGCCGCTTCCTGGGCGGCTTCGGCGTCCAGCGCGGGCTGCTCCACGTCCGCCGCCTCCTCCGCAGGCTCGGTCACGGGCTTCTGTTCAACGTCCTGCATGCTTTCCCCTCTTTGCTTTTTCTTTTTCTTCGTCATGTTTCCTTACTCCTTATCCTGCCTGAGCAGGTCGGTGAGCTGCTGGCCCATAGCGTTCAAAATGCCCAACACGCGGCCATACTCCATACGGGTAGGGCCAATCACGCCGATGGTGCCATGGGTGTTGTCGCTCAGGCGGTAGGTGGCCGTTACCAGCGAGCAGTCCTCCAGCTCCGGAATGCCGGTTTCGGGGCCGATACGCACGGTAAACGCCATTTCGCCGTGGTTTTCCAAAAGGCGTATCAGCTTATCCTTGGTTTCCAGCACGCTTAGAAAGCTCTTGGCCTTCTCCACATCGCTGTATTCCGGAAAATTCAGAATGTTGCTGGTGCCGCCCAGCGCCAGCTTCGCCTTTGAGCCGTCGCTTTCCACCGCTTCCAGAAAATCCGTAATCCCTTTGAGGGCCTCTTCTCCGGCCTTCCGGCCATCAAAAGCGCCTCGAAGGATCTTCTGCGCCTCGCTGATGGTATGCCCGCTCAACTGCTCGGTAAGCATGCGGCTGACGGCGTACAGGGCGTCCGCATCCAAATCGC
>JALEIQ010000153.1 GCA_022769795.1 Clostridiales bacterium | reverse complement strand
AATATCCACGCCGGCGCGCTCCTGGATGCGGCTGACGCTGGCGGTAATCACCTGCTGCGGCTTGGGCGCGGGGTACAGGTCGATGGAGCCGGTAACAACGTCGCCCGCATCCAGCTCGTTAACAAGCTGGCAGGCGCGCTCCAGCGCTTCCATCACCGTGCCGGGGGCCACGCCGCGCTCGAAGCGTCCGCTGGCCTCGGTGCGCATGCCCAGCGCGCGGCTGGTGAGGCGGATGGCGGTGCGGTCGAAGGCGGCGCATTCAAACATAACCTCCCGCGTGCCTTCCACGATTTCGCTCTCCTCGCCGCCCATGATGCCTGCCAGGCCGGTGGCGCGCTCCTCGTCGCAGATCACCAGATCGTCCGTGCGCAGGGCGCGCTCGTTGCCGTCCAGCGTGGTAAGCGTTTCGTCCTCGTGAGCGCGGCGTACCACAATCTGCCTTCCGCGTACCTTGCTCAGGTCAAAGGCATGCATGGGATGGCCGTATTCCAGCATGATGTAGTTGGTGATATCCACGATGTTGTTGATGGCGCGCAGCCCGGCCCCGTGCAGGTATTTGCGCAGCCACAGGGGAGAGGGCTTGATGCGCACGTTTTTGATTACGCGCGCTGCATAGCGGGGGCACAGGTCGGGCGCTTCCACGCGGATTTTGACCTCGTTGTGGATATCGCCGCCCGCCTCCTTCACGGCAATCTGCGGGGCGTGGAACGTAGTGCCCAGCGCGGCGGCGGTTTCCCGCGCAATGCCGATGGCGCACAGGCAGTCGGGGCGGTTTGCCAGAATCTCAAAATCCACGGCGGTATCGTCTATGCCAAGCAAGGGACGCACATCCGCGCCCAGGGGATAGTCCTCCTGAAACACCAGGATACCCTTTTCCTCAATATTGGGGTAGAGGGCGTTGGGCACGCCAAGCTCCTCGCCGGAGCAGATCATGCCCTCGGAAACCATGCCGCGCAGCTTGCCCTTTTTGATTTTTACGCCGCCGGGCAAATGCGCGCCGTCCAGCGCCACGGGCACCAGCTCGCCAGCCGCCACGTTGGGCGCGCCGCAAACGATGTGCAAAGGCTCCTCGCCGCCCACGTCCACGGTGCACTGGTGCAGGTGGGTGCCCTCCACGTCCTCGCAGGTGAGCACGCGGCCCACAACCACCTTATCCATGCCGCCGCTGATATCCTCCACGCCCTCCACGGCGGTGCCGGTCATAATCATGCGGTCGGTATATTCCTCCGGCGTAACGGGAATATCCACGTACTGCCGGAGCATGTTCATAGCCAATTTCATAAATATCTTCCTCTCAATTACAAGCTGTGGCCCCGTCGCGAGGCAAAGCCTCGCGGCTGTGGGATTCCCTGTTACCTCAACTGGCCGAACAGGCGCGCGTCGCCCTCGTAGAGCAGGCGCATATCGCGGATGCCGTAGCGCTGCATGGCGATGCGCTCCAGGCCGATGCCGAAGGCAAAGCCGGAATACTTGCTGGAATCAATGCCGCACATCTCCAGCACCTTGGGGTTGACCATGCCGGAGCCCAGCACCTCAATCCAGCCGGTGCCCTTGCAGATACGGCAGCCCTTGCCATGGCAGTTTACGCAGGTGAGATCCACCTCGGCGCTGGGCTCGGTGAAGGGGAAGAAGCTGGGGCGGAAGCGGGTGGTAACGTCCTCGCCGTAGAGCTTTTTGGCGAATACCTCCAGCGTGCCGCGCAGGTCGCTCATTTTAACATGCTCGTCCACCACAAGGCCTTCCATCTGGTGGAACACGGGGCTGTGGGTGGCGTCCACCTCGTCGGCGCGGTACACGCGGCCGGGGCAGATGATACGGATGGGGGGCTTGCGCGTAAGCATGGCGCGGGCCTGCATGGGGCTGGTATGCGTGCGCAGAACGATGTTATCGTCCATATAGAAGGTATCCTGCGCGTCGCGGGCGGGATGGTTCTTGGGCAGGTTCATCAATTCGAAGTTGTAGTGATCCAGCTCAACCTCCGGGCCCTCCATCACGTCAAAGCCCAAGCCGGTGAAGCACTCGATCAGCTCGTTCATCACCAGGGTGATGGGATGCTCGCTGCCCACCTTGGGCAGGGGGCGCGGCTCGGTAACGTCGATGGTTTCACGCTTCAGGGCGGCTTCGCGCTCGGCGGCCTGAATACGGGCCTGCGCCTCGTCCATGCGGGCGGTCAGCCACTGGCGCACCTCATTGATTTGCGCGCCAACCTTGGGGCGCTCCTCGGGCGCAAGCTGGCCCATGCCCTTTAACAGGGCGGTCAATTCGCCCTTTTTTCCCAATACCTTCACGCGCAGGTTTTCCAGCGAGGCGGAACCGTCCAGCGTATTCAGCTCGCTCTCTACCCGCTCCTTGATATCCCGCAGGGTATCCACAACAGACATCCAAAGTCCCCTCCTTCAGTAATTGGCGAAGAAAACCGATGGTAAAACAAAAGCCTTCGCACCCATGTGCCCATGGGACGAAGGCATATCGCCGCGTTGTACCACCCAAATTCCACACGGACGGCCAACGCCGCCGGTGCGCTCTTGGCCTGTAACGGGGCCTGGCCGTTTCCCTCTACGGAATAGAAGCTTCAAGGGAAATGCTCGGAAGCGAATGACCCGCCGCTTCGTGGGCGGCTTGCAGCCCGCGCTCCGCGCGCGCCGCCCTCTCTGATACGGAAACGATGATGCGGGTGTTGTTCTTCGTCATCGCAAAACGTATTATAGCATGCGCGTGCGCGATTTGCAAGGCAGTTAATCCATCCCTTCCATGCCCTCAATGCCCATGGTGGGTGCGGCAACGGAATGCCGCTGGCGCTGCGCCTCGTGCGCGGCGGGGTTTTCCATCCAGCGGTCCATAGCCATGCAGCGCCTGACGCATTCGCGCACCATGCCCGTGCAGCTAAGGCCAAGGCTGTCGGAATAAGCCTGCCAGGCCAGGCGGTCTTCTACGGTGAGCTCAAGATTGATTTGCTTACGGCCGTTTTTAGCCCGGTATTTGTTGGTCGCGTTCTTCTGTGCTAACGTTTGCGCCATCTGCAAAGCCTCCCTCCATGTCATGTGAAATTGTTCGGAATATCTACCCATATTGTAGCGTTTTTTCACCGGTTCGTCAAATGCTGGAAGGGAGATTGTAAAGTCTTTATAAGAATATTTCCATGAGAGAAAAAGGGCGCCAATAAAGAAACACGGAAAAATAAAGGAATAGAGAAAGGGCTTTCAGCCTTGAATTTCTATTTAATTCCAGGGAATTGACTTTCAGGGAATATTATAATAAAATATAACTGGATATACAAAATAAGGAGTTTGGCTTTTTGACGCAAATTCCGCAAAATTTGCGATTTATCTGTTAAACCCTCTTAAAACGCTGTATTTTCAAGGCGTTTCGCCTATCTTGTGTTCCAACCTTATGTATTTTCCCTTGTTTTTGCCCTTACGAGCCGAAACAAGGGAAAGTTTTTTAGTCTCCGCCGACTACCTTATCCAGCAGCCTTGCGGAAGTACGCTTCGCTTCCCTTGTAGCGTGAGCGTAGATATTCATTGTGGTACTGACATCGGCGTGTCCGAGAAGCTCCTGCACATCTTTCGGCGCTGCCCCGTTTGAGAGCAGATTGCTCGTGAATGTGTGGCGAAGCTGGTGGAAATGAAAGCCCTCCAAGCCTTCGACCTTTTTGCTTGCCGTCCTGCACATAATCCCCACTGTACTCGGTGATTCGTATGCGCCGTCAGGTCTGAGGCAGACAAAGGATATTTCCTTATAGTCCTCTGGGATTTCTTCTGTTCTCGGCAGGCTGTAAACCTCGTAGTAAGTACGGTCTTTTTCCTTCACCTCGGTGTAGTAGTTGAGGCGGTAAAGTTCGCCATACTGGAAGCGGTTTTTGTGCTGTTCGGTTTTCGCCGCTTTGAGGATTGCTGCCAGCGTGTCGCAGAAGTCCACGGTGCGTACTTTTTTCCGCTTGGTCGCTCCTATCTCGGTTTTGTGTCTTGCCCCGTTGTAGCGCATACTGCGGCGCACCGTAAGGTACTGCTTGTCAAGATTGATGTCCCGCCAAGTCAAGCCGCAGACCTCGCCAATGCGAAGCCCCGTGTAGTAGGCAATCTGAATGGGCAGTAAAGCGGGATTGTCTTTCTTTTTTAGAAATCCCTCCAGCTTCAGATATTGCTCATGGCTGAGCGTGGGTGTGGAAGCCGTATCGTCGTCCTCGTCCGAAAACAGGTCATAGTCCTCTTTCTTGCCCCGCCATATTACATACTGCATCGGGTTGAAGGTAATCAGCCGTTTGGGGAATACCGCAAAGCGGAACGCTCCTTGCAGGACTGCCGAAAACAATCGCAGATACCCTTTGCTAAGTGCCTTTGCCGTTGTACCGTCGGGATTTGTTCCGCCGAAGCTGAGGAAATCCATATACGCCTGCAAATGGTCGGCGGTGACGCTTTTCAGCTTTCGGCTGCCGATGGGGTGCTGCTTGATACGGTTTACCGTACCCTGATACGCCATTACCGTACCATTGCTGAGACTGCCGGGCTTTAGTTCTTCCTCCACCCACATATCCAGCAGCATTCCCACCGTGGCGTTTTCAGACTTTGCAACAAACTTCTTTTCCTCGTAGTCCTCCATCGCCTTGCGGAGCAGGGCTTCCGTTTCGGATTTGCTTTCTGTTCCCACGAACTCACGCTGTACCAGATTGCCGCTTTCATCTTCGATATAGAAGCGGTAGTACCACTTTTTGCCTTTCTTTCTTACAGAACCCTTTGCCATAGATAAAAACTCCTTTCTATCCGTGGCAATCGGGACTTATGACTATGGTGTGCGTAAAGTAAAGAGTGTCACTTTTGCCGGTTGGGTTCAACCGGCATATTTTTTTGTCAAGGTGCCACGGAATTTTCTTTTTC
>JALEIQ010000133.1 GCA_022769795.1 Clostridiales bacterium | reverse complement strand
GAAAAGACCGCCGCTTAAGCGGCAGTCCGTGAAAGATAAGCGGTTGGCAAACCTTTCGATGCGTCTTGAGACGCTTCGCTAGTACTATGCCCTTCTAGGGCTTAATCAAGCCACCGGCTTAGCCGGTGGTCATGACTCTGCACCTTTTCTGAAACGAAGGCACGTGCTTGTCCAAAACCGAAATTTCATGGTATAATAAAGTGTTGTATTTTACGCTTGCCGCTAAGGCGGGCCTTTGAAGGATATCAAGGAGTGAACCGGATGACGAACCAGTATAACGCGCAAAGCATACAGGTGCTGGAGGGGCTGGACGCGGTACGCATGCGCCCGGGCATGTACATTGGCTCCACGGGCACGCGCGGGCTGCACCATATGCTTTGGGAAATTGTGGATAACGCCATTGACGAGGCCATGGCTGGCTATGCCTCGCAGGTGGATGTAGCGCTGCACGCAGACGGTTCCGTGAGCGTGCGCGACAATGGCCGCGGCATGCCGGTGGATATCCACCCCACAATGGGCGTTTCGGGCGTAGAGGTCATCTATACAAAGCTGCACGCGGGCGGCAAGTTCAATAATGAGAATTACGCCTATTCCGGCGGCCTGCACGGCGTGGGCGCCAGCGTGGTAAACGCGCTGAGCCGCTGGGTGGAAATTGACGTATGCCTGAACTTTAAGCATTATCGTATGCGCTTTGAAAGCGCATACGACCCCGCCCAGCAGAAGGTGGTGGCGGGCAGGCCCACAGGCCCGCTAAAGGAAATGGGCAACACGCGGGAGCGCGGCACGCTGGTACGCTTTATGCCGGATGACCGCGTGTTTGAAACCGTGCGTTTCAACGCCGATACCGTCGTGCGCCGCCTGCGGGAGTTGGCCTACCTGAACAAGGGGTTGACGATCACCTTCTTGGATGAGCGCGCGCCGCAGGGCGACGGCGATGAGGAAGCCGAGGAGGACGCGCCGCGCGGCGAGGGCCGCCAGGTATTTTGCTACCAGGGCGGCATTGTGGACTATGTAAAGTACCTCAACGCCGATAAAACGCCGCTGCACGAGGAGCCCATCTACCTGGAAGGGGCGCGCGACGACGTGATTTTTCGCGTTGCGATTCAGTACACGGATAGTTACACCGAAAATGTGTTCAGCTATGTGAACAACATTCCCACCGGCGAGGGCGGCACGCACGAAACGGGCTTCAAGGCGGCTTATACCAAGGTAATGAACGATATTGCCAGGCGGCTTGGCGCGCTCAAGGAGAAGGATAACAACCTTGGCGGCGATGATTTCCGCGAAGGCATGACCGCCGTGATGATCGCCATGGTGAAAAACCCCCAGTTTGAGGGGCAAACCAAGGGAAAGCTGGGCAATACCGAGGTGCGCCCCGCGGTGGAGGCCATCCTAGGGCAGCAGTTAACCGCTTATTTTGAGGATTTGAAGCATCAGGATTTGGCCATGCAGCTTATTGAAAAGGCTGTCAAGGCGGCGCGCGTGCGCGAGGCGGCGCGCAAGGCGCGCGACGTGGCCCGCACCAAAAACGCGCTGGAGGCCGCGCCGCTGGTGGGCAAGCTTTCCAGCTGCACGGGGCGCACGGCGGAGCAGAACGAGCTGTTCATCGTGGAGGGCGACAGCGCCGGCGGCAGCGCCAAGCAGGGGCGCGACAGGCGCTTTCAGGCCATTTTGCCGCTGCGCGGCAAGCCGCTGAACGCCGAGAAGAAGCGGCTGGATCAGGTGCTTGGCAACGAGGAGTTCCGCTCCATCATCACGGCACTGGGCACCAATATTGACGAAAGCTTCAGCCTGAGCGGGCTAAAGTATCACAAGGTGATTATCCTGTCGGATGCGGATCAGGACGGGGCGCATATCCGCGCCATTCTGCTCACGTTCTTCTACCGCTATATGCGCGAGCTAATTACCGAGGGGCATGTGTATATCGGCATGCCGCCGCTGTATAAGGTGCAGCGGGGCAACAAGGCGCAATACGCCTATGACGATAACGAGCTGCGCAAGCTTACCAGGGGCTCGTCCAAGGGCTATACCTTGCAGCGCTACAAGGGCCTTGGCGAAATGAACCCCGAGCAGCTATGGCAAACCACCATGGATCCCAGCCAGCGCAAGCTGATGCGCGTAAGCATCGAGGACGCGGCGCAGGCCGAGCGGCTTGTGACCATCCTCATGGGCGATAAGGTGGAGCCCAGGCGGCAATACATCAGCCAGCACGCCAACTTTAACCGGGAGGACAGCTTTACCGCCTTTAGCGACAAGATCAACGAGGGGAGTGACGCGCGTTGAGCCGCAAGCAGCAGGACGACCGGCCGCCGATTGGGGTGGATCAGAACATCATCGTGTCGCCTATGGAGGAGGTTATGCACAACAGCATGATCCCCTACGCGGAGCACGTGATTATGGAGCGCGCGGTGCCCCGCGCGGAGGACGGCCTCAAGCCCGTGCAGCGCCGCATCCTTTTTACCATGAACGAGCTGGCCATCAACCCGGATACGCCGCACCGCAAGTGCGCGCGTATCGTGGGCGATTGCCTGGGTAAATATCACCCGCATGGCGATACCAGCGTATATGACGCGTTGGTGCGCCTTGCGCAGGACTTTAGCATGCGCGCTCCCCTGGTGGACGGCCATGGCAACTTTGGCAGCGTGGATGGCGACGGGGCCGCGGCCATGCGTTACACCGAGGCGCGCATGACCCCGCTCGCCATTGAAATGCTGCGCGATTTGGATAAGGATACCGTGCCCTTCCGCCTGAATTTTGACGATACGTTGAAGGAGCCGGATATGCTGCCCGCCAGCTTTCCCAATTTGCTGGTCAACGGCGCAAGCGGCATCGCGGTGGGGCTGGCTACCAATATTCCGCCGCATAATCTGAAGGAAACCATCGAGGCTGTGATCGCCCAAATTGACAACCCGGAAATTTCGCTGGACGAGCTGATGAAGCATGTACCCGCGCCGGATTTTCCCACCGGGGGCGTGCTTTTGGACACTCCGGAGATTCGCGCGGCCTATGAAACGGGCCGCGGCAAGCTGACGCTGCGCGCTCGTACGCATGTGGAGGACGGCCCCGCCGGGCGCAAGCTGATTGTGATTACGGAAATTCCCTACCAGGTGAACAAGGCCGCCATGCTGGAAAAAATCCTCAAGCTGAGCGAGGAAAAAAAGGCGGCGCTTGGCTGCATCTACGATATCCGCGACGAGAGCGACCGCATGGGCATGCGCGCGGTGATAGAGCTGCGCAAGGACGCGGATGTGGACAAGGTGCTGGGCTACCTGTTTAAGTACAGCGAGATGCAGGTTACCTTCGGCGTGAACATGGTGGCGATCGCGGACGGCAAGCCGCGTCTGCTTTCCCTTCGGCGCGCGATACGCTACTACATCCGCCACCGCAAAAATGTGGTGACCGCCCGCACCCAGTACGACCTGGACAAGGCCCGCGCACGAGCGCATATTTTGGAGGGCCTGATGGTGGCGGTGGACAACCTGGACGAGGTCATCGCGCTGATACGCAGAAGCGAGAACCCCAAGACCGCCAAGGCGCGCCTGATGGAGCGCTTTGCGCTTACGGAAATACAGGCGCAGGCCATTTTGGACATGCGTTTGCAGCGCCTGACCAACCTGGAAATTGTGGCCCTGCGCAAGGAATATGCCGGGCTGCGCAAGCTGATTGAGGAGCTGGAGGGCATTTTGGCCAGCGAAAAAAAGCTGATGAACGTCATCAAGAAGGAGCTTCGCGCCGTGGCGGACAAATACGGTGACGAGCGCCGCACCGAGATTGTAAGCGCCAGCGACGTGGTGGAGGCCGTCCAGAAGGACGAGATCATCGCCGAGGAAGCGCTGGTGACCTATTCCCGCGCGGGCCTGCTCAGGCGCATGTATCCGCCGCGCGCGCGCAAGCAGGCGGCGGAAGGCGACGCGCCGGAGGACGCGCCCCTGTACCGCTTTGAAACGCTGACGGATCATACCCTGTACTTCTTTACGGACAAGGGCAACTGCTACCCGCTGAGCATTGCCGCCCTGCCGGAGATGAACAAGCCCAAGGAGCGCGGCGCGCTGCTAAGCGGCGTGCTGGCGGGCCTGGAGGAAAACGAGGTTCCCGTCAATATTCTGTGCGTAAAGCCCAGCGATTTGGCCGTGCATCCCGACCTTCTGTTTGTGACGAAGCGCGGGCAGGTCAAGCGCACGGCTGCCGCCGACTACGACGTGCGCCGCGCGAAATTTGCCGCGCTTAACCTGCGCGAGGGCGACAGCGTGCAGGCCGTGCTGCCGCTGAACCCCGAGCTGGACGTGCTGGTGCTGTCCCAAAGCGGCATGAGCATCCGTTTCCACGCGGACGGCATTCCTACGCAGGGCAGGGTGGCTGGCGGCGTAAAGGGCATGGCGCTTGAACTGAACGACGAGGTGCTGTGGTGCGGCCAGCCGCAGGCCGCCGACCAACTGCTGTTGATGACGGAGCGCGGCTTTGCCAAGCGCGTGTTGTATATGGATTTTGAACCGCAGGCGCGCGGCGGCAAGGGGGTAAAGAGCTTCTACTTCAACAGGAGCGGCTCCAACGGCACCAGGCTGGCGGGCGTGGCGCTGGCCCCGGCTGAGGGCGGCGTAAGCGTGCGCGTGAACCAAAAGATAAGCCCCTATACGCAAATTATGAGCGACGAGGTGCTTTTGCAGGGCAAGCAGGACAAGGGCATTCCCATGGTGATGGCCTTGATGGACGATGTGGTGACGGGCCTGGAGCCAGCGCCTGTAGAGGCCAAGGGCTGATCTGGAGGTCGATTTATGAAAAAGCTTGGGCTGATTGGCGGGCTTGGGCCGGAATCCACCATGATGTACTACCGCGACATTGTATACGGCGTGAAAAAGCGGCTTGGCCGGGAGGCGTTTCCCAACCTGACGGTGGAAAGCCTGGATGTGTTTCGGGTGCTGGAAATGTGCGGGGCGCAGGATTACGAGGCGCTGGCGGCTTACTTGGGCGGCGCGGTGGAACAGCTGGCGGCTGCTGGCGCGGATTTTGCCGCCATTAGCGCCAATACGCCGCATATCGTGTTTGACGATGTGGCGGCGCATGCGCCGGTGCCCATGGTGAGCATCATTGACGCCGCGCGCGACGAAACGCTCAGGCGCGGGTATGCGCGCGTGGGCCTGCTGGGCACGGCCTTTACCATGGAGGGCGCGTTTTTCCGGGAGCCATTTGAACGCGCGGGCGTTTCCGTGGCCGTGCCAACGGAAGCGGAGCGCGCTTTTGTGGCGCGGCGTATCTCCGGGGAGCTTGAACAGGGCGTGGTCAGGCGGGAAACAACCGAAGCGTTCATGCGCATCATTGAGCGCATGGCGCGGGAGGACGGCATTGAGGCCGTTGTGCTTGGCTGCACGGAGCTGCCCCTGCTGTTTTCCCAAACGCCCCCGTCCATCGCGTGCCTGGATACGGTTCAGCTTCATGTGCAGGCGCTTGTGGACAGAATTTTGGAGGATTGAATACTCCCCTCTGAAAAGGCGTATGGGCTGCCGGAAGGCGGGCCGCGAGGCGGCGTCAACGCCCAAAGATATGCAAAGGAGCCGCAGCGCCAGCCCGTTTGGGTTGGCGCGTTGCTTGCTTGGGCGGCGCTGCGGCGCGGGGATTTGGGGCTCCGTCCCAAGCCCCGGCAGGGAACGCAGTCCCCTGCCCCCGCGATTTGCCCGCGCAAAGCGCGGGCAAAAATGGGATTCCTAAGGGCGAAACCCTTAGGCGGTGGGTGCGGGAGGCGGAGCCTCCCGCGTGCGCGCGGCTCGAACCCTTTTGACATGCATATAGCGGTGTGCTATGATAGGCGCAGCCTGTGAGGGGAGGTGCGCGTGGTGGCGCTGCCCGTGATACGCGAGGATGTACCCGCCTATCTGGCGGAATTGAAACGCTGGCTGGATGAAACCCGGGACGTGCCGTTGGAGGAGATGGCGGCGTTTTTTGGCGCGCGTCTGGATAGCTACGAGGAGCATATGCGGCCCTGGCGGGAGGCGTACCGCGCCATGGCGCGCATGCTGCCGTCCGGCGGGGGTACGCTGCTGGATTTGGGCTGCGGCACGGGGCTTGAGCTGGACGCTATTTTGGCCCTGCAGCCCGCCTGGGTGGTGACAGGCGTGGATTTGAGCACCGAAATGCTGGGCAGGATCAGGCGGAAGCATCCGCAGGTGCGAACCGTCTGCGGCGATTACTTCGCCGCAGACTTGGGCGAGAGCGTCTATGACGCGGCTGTTTCGTTTGAAACGCTGCACCATTTCACGCCGGAGCAAAAGGCGGCGCTGTTTCAAAAGGTGCGCCGGGCGCTCAAGCCGGGCGGCATATACTTGCAGGCCGAATATGTGGCTTGCTGCCCGCAGGAGGAAGAATGGTTGCGGCAGGCCCTGCGCGAAAAGCGTATGCGCGAGGGCATAGCGCCGGAGGCCTTTGTGCACTTCGACGTTCCGTTGACGGCGGAAAGGGAACTGGCCCTTTTGCGGGGGGCGGGCTTCCGCCTGGCGGATGCTCCCGCGTGCGTTGACGGCGCATGCCTTTTGCGGGCGGTCAAGGAATAATGGGGAGGCAGGGATGGAATACACGTTTCTGGCGACGGCGGCTTTTGGCCTGGAGGGCGTGGCCGCGAACGAGCTAAAGCGCATGGGCCTTGCGGCGAAGGCGGAGAATGGGGGCGCGCGCTTTGCGGCCTCCCTTGCGGATGCATTCCGGGCCAATTTGTGGCTGCGCACGGCGGATCGGGTGCTGATGGTGCTGGCGGAGCGCGAGGTCTATACCTTTGAGGATTTATTCCAGCTGGTTGGCGGCGTCGCCTGGGAGAAGCTCCTGCCGCGCGACGCGGCCATTCATGTGAGCGGCAAATGCGTGCGCAGCCGCCTGATGAGCGTAAGGGATTGTCAGGCCGTGGGGAAAAAGGCCATTGTCCAGCGCCTGATGAAGGGCCTCAACGTTTCCCGGCTGCCGGAAACCGGCGCGCGCTTTCCCATCGAAATCGCGGTGGTGAACGACCGGGCGCGCGTGACGCTGGATATGAGCGGCGAGGCGCTCAACCGCCGCGGCTACCGCACCTGGAATGGCGAAGCTCCGCTAAGGGAAACGCTGGCGGCGGCGCTGGTGGATATCAGCCCATGGCGCAAGGGCATGCCGCTGTACGATCCCTGTTGCGGCACCGGCACGCTGATGATTGAGGCGGCCTTTAAGGCCGCGGACAGGGCTCCGGGGCTGAAGCGCAGCTTTGCGTGCGAGGCATATCCGTTCATGCCGGCAGAGCGGATGCGGGCCCTGCGGCGGGAGGCGGGCGAGGCGTACCGGACGGAGGCGCCCTTTACGATTGGAGGCAGCGACATCGACCCCGAGGCGCTCAAGCTGTGCCAAAGGCACATTGCCCAGGCGGGATTGGAGGGGCGCATTCAGCCCCGGCAGGCGGATTTGCGCACCGTAACGCTGGAGGGAGAGCCGGGCGTGTTTCTGGTTAACCCGCCCTACGGCGAGCGCCTGAGCGACCGGGAGGGCGCGCGGGCGCTGTACCGCGAGCTGGGGGCGCTCAGCAGGCGGCATCCCGGCTGGAAGCTATGCGCCATTACCGCCGACCCGGGCTTTGAACGCTCCTTTGGCAGGCGGGCGGATAAGAAGCGCAGGCTGTATAACGGGCGGCTGGAATGCGAGTTTTTTATCTATCTGTGAAAAAGGGGAGGCGGCCCGAGAAGGCCCGCCAGACTGTAGAAAAAACCCTTGGGAGGCGTCGGAGGGCCGCAGACCCGCAACCTCAATCGTCGTCACGGGCACTACCGTGCCCATGACTCGTTTCGGTTGACTCCTTCGGTTCGCTTTGGGCTTCGCCCAAGGCCCCGCAGGGCCTCGGGTCGCGCGTCCCAAATTTCC
>JALEIQ010000107.1 GCA_022769795.1 Clostridiales bacterium | reverse complement strand
CGGGTAAGCATAGGCGAAGGCGAAGGCCTCGCTCACGTCCTCCGGCGCGTCCGCCCCGGCATGCAGGCCGGAAGCGTCCAGCTTAAAGGTGAGCTCGTCGCTCTGCAAAACAAACAGGTATTTCAGCCTGAGGTCGCGGGGCATGAACACGCACTCGTAAAAATCATGCCATTGGTCGCGGTAGGCCACTTGCATTTCATATTCGTCCGCCTTTTTGAAAAAGTCGGGCAGGGCATAGTTGCTGGTGACCCTCGCCGCCACGCGGGTAAACTCGCCCCTGCCGGTTTGCAGGCGCAGGCATACCCTGCCGTCCGGCAGGGTATGGCGGTATTCAAGCCAGGGCATGTGGTAGATGGAACCGAATTGAATGGTGCGCATCGCTGTTACGCTCTCCTTGCTTCGTTAGGGATGGGGCTGGCCGATGGTAGAAACGCTTTCGCGCTCAATCAGGGTAAAGGGAACCTCAATGCCGCAGGGGGCCTCCACCTTGCCCTTGAGCACGTCCAGCATCAGGTGCATGGCGCTCACGCCCAGGCGGTAGGGATCGATCTCAAAGGAGGTCAGGGCGGGGGTATGGTAGCGTCCCGCGTCGGTGTTATTGAAGCTGACGATGCTCACATCGTCCGGCACGGTGAGCCCCAGGCCCTTGAGCAGGCTGGTGAGGCCAATGGCCATGGCGTCGTCAATGCACACGGCGGCGGTGGGGCGGTCCGGCGCGCGAAACACGCCGGTCAGCTCATCCGTGCAGGCGGGGGACTGGATGCTGCGGCTGTGGAGCACCCAGTCCCGGCGGAAGGGCACGCCCGCCTCCTCCAGCGCCTGCCGGAAGCCCTTCAGGCGATCCACCGTGAACATATACCGCTTATCATACCCCAAAAACATGATTCGCCTGTGCCCGTGGGCCAGCAGATACCGGGTACCGGCACAACCCGCCTTCACATTGTCGTTATCCACAAAATAGCAGTTCTTTTCGTCCGTTGGATGGCCGATTACCACAGTGGGCACGCCGGTTTCGGCGGGCGGCGCCGCCTCGGCCGCCAGCAGGATCAGGCCGCTCACATAGCCGCTGTCCACCGCCTCGCGGCTGGCCTCCAGGCTGCTTACAGCCTCGCTGCCGGTAACCAGCAGCAGGTGATAGCGCATTTCGCTGGCGGCGTGGCCCAGGCCCTGCAAAACCGAGGGATAGAAGGGGTTGCCCATGTTTTTGCTCACCCCGCCCGGAAACACGATGCCCACGATGCGCGTTTTGCGCTTTACCAGGCTGCGCGCCATCTGGTTGGGGTGAAAGTCCATCTGCCGGGCGACGTCGCGGATGCACTGGCGCATTTCCTCGCTGATGCGGGGATTATCGTGCAACGCCCGGCTGACCGTGGAGGGCGATACGCCGGCGGCCTTGGCGATATCCTTAATGGTTGCTTTTGTCATTGCAGGCAGGCTCCTTATACAAACGGCGGCAGCAAAGCCGCGCGCAAACGATTGTATTTCACATTATCATAGCATATGCCGCCGAACGATGTCAATAAAATGGATGGCGATGTATACGCCGCTTTAGCGATTTACAGACCCTGGCGGCGTATGGTAAGCTTTTTACCGTAGTAGACTGGAAAGAGTGGATTGCGCACGCAGGTGCGTGCGCGCATGCACAGGAGGAGTTGCGCATGAATGCAATGACGGTTTTTACGCTGTTGGGCGGCTTGGGGCTGTTTTTGTTTGGCATCAGGGCCATGGGCGAGGGCCTGGAGCGGGCCGCGGGCAACCGCATGAAGCGCCTGCTGGAGGCGCTTACCAAAAATAAGGTGCTGGCGGTGCTGGTGGGCGCGTTGGTTACCGGCGTCATCCAGTCCTCAAGCGCCACCACGGTAATGGTGGTAGGCTTTGTAAACGCCGGGCTTTTATCGTTAAGCAAGGCCGTGGGCGTGATTATGGGCGCCAATATCGGCACCACGGTCACATCGCTGCTGCTATCCGTCAAAATCAATTTCGGCATGCTGTTCGCCGCGCTGGGCGCCATTTGCCAGCTTGCGGGCAACCGCAGCAGCTTCAGGCTCTTTGGGCAAATTGCCATGGGCCTGGGGCTGCTGTTTTTGGGTATGGATACCATGAGCGCCGCCATGGAACCCCTGCATACCTGGCAGGGCTTCCGGGATGCGATGGCGCTGGCGCGCAACCCGCTGGTGGGCGTGCTGGCGGGCGCTGTGATCACGGCGCTTTTGCAAAGCAGCTCGGCCAGCGTGGGCATTTTGCAGGCTCTGGCGGGCGCGGGGGCCATCGGCCTGCAAGCGTCGCTGTTCATCCTGTTTGGCCAGAACATCGGCACCTGCGTAACCGCGCTGCTATCCAGCGTGGGCGCCAACCGCACCGCCCGCCGCGCGGCGGTGGTGCATCTTCTGTTCAACGTGCTTGGCACGGCGCTGTTTGTGGCGGTGGCGCTGCTGCTTCCCCTGGACCGGTGGATACTCTCCCTGGCGGGCGAAAACCTGCGCCTGCAAATTGCCGTGGCGCATATTCTGTTTAACGTGACCACCACGCTGGCCTTGCTGCCGGTGAGCGGTCTTTTGGAACGGCTGGCCTGCCTGGTCGTTCCCGGGGAGGACAAGCTTCCCGAGCCCATGCGTTTCAAATATTTTGACGAACGCCTGCTCTCCACCCCGCCGGTAGCCGTGGAGCAGTTGTTTTGCGAGGTGCGGCGCATGGCGGAGATTGTTTCTGAAAACTACCGCTTTGCCATGCAATACTATTTCGCGCCCAAGGAGCTCAGCCTGGACGAATTTGAAAACCGCGAGGAAGCGCTGGATTTTTTGAACGCGGAGATTACCCGCGAGCTAATCGAGGTGAGGGGTCTTGGCCTGAGCCAACAGAACCTGCACCTGACCGGCTCCCTGTTTCATGTGGTAAACGACTTGGAACGCATCGGCGATCACAGCATGAACATTGTGGAAATCGGCACGGCGCGCAAAAAAGAAAAGATCCGCTTCTCGCACAAGGCCGAGCATGAAATTGAGGAGCTCAGCGCCCTTGTGAGCAGCATGCTAGAAAAGAGCGTCCATATTGTGGACAAGCAGATTTCCGACGTGGAAATCACAGGCGAGGTAATCGCGCTGGAAAGCCGCGTGGACGATATGAGCCAGGAGCTGGCCGACCGCCACGTGGAGCGTGTGAAGGCAAAAAAATGCACGCCTAAAAACGGCATGCTTTATCTGGATATGCTCAACAACCTGGAGCGCATCGCGGATCACGCCAACAACCTGGCATCTTCCGTAAACGGCTGAGCCCCGCGGCCCGCAGCCGTTTTACGGCTCCAGATAGAATTGCAGCGCGTAAAGCGCGGCAAGCATGGATACGCCGCAGCGCAGCTCGTTGCGCCTGAGCATGCGCATAAGCTGCGGCCGGGGTATCCAGCGTCGCTCCGCCACCTCGTTTTGGTCAAAGCTGCCGGTATCATCCGCGGCGCGCGCAGCAAACACGTGCACCGTGAGGTCGGCCATGCCGTTGCTGGGGTTCTGGCTGCACAAAAAGCGCAGGTTTTCAACGCGGCAGCCGGTTTCCTCCAGGCATTCGCGCCACGCCGCCTCAATGGGCGTTTCGTCCTTTTCAACGCTTCCGGCAGGCAGCTCCCATTCCAGCCTGCCGGTGATATAGCGCCTGGAGCGAATCATAAGCAACTCGTCCCGCCGGTTAAACACGGCCACGCATACCGCGTCGCTGGGGTAATGCAGCCGGTGATATGCCTCGATTACGCTGCCGTCTGGCATGCGTACCGTATCCGCGTACAGCTCAATCCAGGGGCTTTGATAGATAAGACGCTTAGAAAGGCGTGTGGGAAAACGATCGTCGCTCATTGCGGGCTCCTTTCTGAAGGGGCGGTTGGCAACGCGCCGCCCCGGGGTAGGCGCTCCGGGGCGGCGCTTATGTTACAGGTTACAGGCCAGCATGACTCCCAGCCGGGTTTCAAACCCCAGGGCGGCGTACATGCCGGTATCCGCCTCACAGCAGTCCACGCTCAGGCTGGCGTAGCCCTGCCGCGCGCACCATTCCCGGGCGGCGGCCAGCAGCCGCGCGACGCCCTGATGCCGGTAAGCCGGCAGAATGAAAAAATCATCGAACACGCCGCAGGCCCGGCACGCGTAGGTGCTGAAGCACGGGCTTACCGAGCACATGCCCACGGGGCGGCTCCCCTCCCTGGCCACGAAGAAAACAATTTGCTTTTCTTCCACGGCCTTTTTCAGGCGTTCCCGCCTGGCGCTGTCCACCGGCTCCTCCCCAATTTCGGCCAGAAATCCGTTTTCCAGCTCCCACAGTGATTCCAGGCCGGATGTTGTTTCAACGGTATAAATCGTTTGCATTTGATAGCCTCCAATCATGTGTTTGGAGGGTCAGGTTTCGCGTGCCCTCCTTGCGCGCTTTGCTTTCTTCATAAAAGATCATCCTTTCCGCTTAAACGTGTCGCCCTCGGGCGGCCAAATTCATCATAAGCTATTTTGGGCACGGGAGCAAGGGGCGCGCCTCGCAAACGTCCGCGAAGTCTGTTCGTTCCCCCTACAAAGTCTGTTCGTTCGCCCCTCACGCGCGCCTTGCGCCTCAAGCTACATCCATGCTATAATAGAAGATGCGTTATGCTGCCCATGCGGCGTTACGAAACAATGCTTGTTAAGGAGATATACCGCCTTGGGAATGATGGATGTATTCAAAAAGCTGCTTGGTCAAAGCAACGAGGCCGAGGTCAAGCGCCTGCAAAAGATTGCCGGCCGGGTGCTGGAAAAGGAGGCCGAATATAAGGCCCTTAGCGACGCGCAGCTCCAGGCCAAAACGCCGGAGCTGAAGCAGCGCCTTCAAAACGGCGAAACCCTGGATGATATCCTGCCCGACGCGTTCGCCGCCTGCCGTGAGGCCGCCGAGCGCACCGTGGGCATGCGGCCCTATCCGGTGCAGGTCATCGGCGGCGTATGCCTGCATCAGGGGCGCATCGCGGAAATGAAAACCGGCGAGGGCAAAACGCTGGTGGCCACCCTGCCCGCCTACCTCAACGCTCTCACGGGCGAGGGCGTGCACATCGTAACCGTGAACGATTACCTCGCCAAGCGCGACAGCGAGTGGATGGGCAAGATTTACAGGTTCATGGGCCTTTCCGTGGGCCTGATTGTGCATGATCTGGACAACGCGCAGCGCCGGGCGGCCTATGCCTGCGATATCACCTATGGCACCAACAACGAGATGGGCTTTGATTACCTGCGCGACAACATGGTCATCCACGAGCAGGATATGGTGCAGCGCGGCCACGTGTACGCCATCGTGGACGAGGTGGACTCCATCCTCATCGACGAGGCCCGCACGCCGCTGATTATCTCCGGCCAGGGCGATAAATCCACCGACCTGTACGAGAAGGCCGACCGCTTTGTAAGCCGCCTGAAAAACGAGGAGGATTACACCATCGCCGAAAAGGAGAAGGCCGTATCCCTTACCGAGCAGGGCGTCGCCAAGGCGCAGAAGGCCTTTGACGTGGAAAACATCGCCGATTTGGATAACAGCGAGCTCTATCACCACATCCTGGCCGCGCTCAAGGCCCACGCCATCATGAAGCGCGATGTGGATTACGTGGTGCAAAATGGCGAGGTCGTCATTGTGGACGAGTTCACCGGCCGCCTCAAGGTGGGCCGCCGCTACTCCGACGGCCTGCACCAGGCCATCGAGGCCAAGGAGCACGTAAAGGTGGAGCGCGAAAGCAAAACGCTTGCGACCATCACCTTCCAAAACTATTTCCGCATGTACAAAAAGATCAGCGGTATGACCGGCACCGCCAAAACGGAGGAGGAGGAATTCCAGGGCATCTATAACCTGGACGTGGTGCAGATTCCCACCAACAAGCCCATGATCCGCAAGGATCTCAACGATATGGTGTACAAAACCAAGCGCGGCAAGTTCAACGCCGTTGTGGAGGAAATTGTGAACCGCCATGCCACGGGCCAGCCCATTCTGGTGGGCACCGTGAACGTGGAAACCAGCGAGATGCTTTCCCACCTCATCAAGCTGCGCGGCGTGCCCCACGAGGTGCTTAATGCCAAGAACCACCAAAAGGAGGCCGAAATCGTGGCTCAGGCGGGCCACGTGGGCGCTGTGACCATCGCCACCAATATGGCGGGCCGCGGCACGGATATCCTTTTGGGCGGCAACCCGGATTTTCTGGCCCGCCGCGCCATGCGGCAGGAAAACTACCCCGATGAGATCATCGAGGCGGCCACCGGGCACAATGAAAACGTGGAGCAAGCCATTCTGGACGCGCGCAGGCGCTACCGCGAGCTGCTGGAGGGCTTCAAGCGGGAAACCGACGCGGAGCATGAGCGCGTGATGGGCCTGGGCGGCCTACACATCATCGGCACCGAGCGGCACGAGAGCCGCCGTATCGATAACCAGCTTCGCGGCCGCGCGGGCCGCCAGGGCGACCCTGGCTCCACCCAGTTCTTTATCTCGCTTGAGGACGATGTGATGCGCCTGTTTGGCAGCGAACGCATCGCCCCCATGATCGAAAAGCTGGGCATGACGGAGGATCAGCCCCTTGAGGCGGGCATGCTCACCAAGCAGATCGAATCCGCGCAGAAGCGCATCGAGGGCCGCAACTTCTCCATCCGCAAAAGCGTGCTGCAATACGACGATATCATGAATAAGCAGCGCGAGCTCATCTACAGCCAGCGCCGCGATATCCTGCTGGGTCACGATGTGCGCCAGAGCATCATCGATATGGTGCACAAGCTGATCGAATCCACCGCCGAGCGCAACTTTACCGGCGAGGGCAGCTTCGACTGGTCCGTGGACGAGGCGCGCGATTACCTGGAGCGTCTGTGCCTGAAGCCCGGCACGTTTGAAAAATATGCCGAAAAGATCAAAACCATGGACGAGCCCGACGAGCTGACCACCCTGCTGTGCCAGGACGCAGAGGCCTTCTATGCCGAGCGCGAGGCCATGCTTAGCGAGCTTGGTATCGACATGCGCGAGTTTGAGCGCGTTGTGCTGCTTTCCGCCATCGACCGGCACTGGATGGATCATATCGACGCCATGGACGACCTGCGCGACGGCATCGGCCTGCGCGCCTACGGCCAGCGCGACCCCGTGCAGGAATACCGCATGGAAAGCTACGATATGTTCAAC
>JALEIQ010000093.1 GCA_022769795.1 Clostridiales bacterium | reverse complement strand
CAAGGAGGCGCATGAGCATCCCCGGCCCACCGAGAGGGCTCGCGTGGACGCGCAGCAGGCCCGCCGGGCGCTGGATCGCCTTGCGGGCTAGAAAAACAGCCCTGTGCTTTGGGCTAAGGTGAAAAAGGGGCGTTCCGCCGGGCGCGTGCAAAGCGTGGCTACCCGCATGGTGGTAGAGCGCGAGCAGGAGATAGAGGCCTTCATTCCCGAGGAGTTTTGGGATGTAACTGCCCAGTTTGCGGCGCAAAACCAAAAGAGCAGAAAGATGACCTGCCAGGCCAAGCTGATAAGCCTCAATGGAAAAAAGGCGTCCATCCATAATGAAAAAGAAGCCTTGGCCGCAAAGCAGCGCATTCTGAAAGGCAGCTTTTCCATTCAATCCATCAAGCGCGGCGATAAGCTTAAGCGCCCTCAGCCGCCGTTTACCACCTCCAGCCTCCAGCAGGAGGCTAGCCGCAAGCTGAACTTCTCTACTGCCAAAACCATGCAGGTGGTACAGCAGCTTTACGAAGGCATTGACCTTGGCAAGGCGGGCACAGTAGGCCTTGTGACATACATCCGTACCGACAGCGTGCGCGTGGCGGAAGAAGCCATGCAGGCCGCCAGAGGATTCATCACCTCCCAGTTTGGAGAGGACTATTGTCCCGAACAACCCAACCAGTATAAGGGCCGCAAAAACGCGCAGGACGCGCACGAGGCCATCCGGCCTACCTATGTGGAGCAAACGCCCGAGAGCGTAAAGCCCTATTTGACGCGGGAACAATTCAGCCTCTACAGGCTAATTTACACGCGCTTTTTGGCAAGCCAGATGAAGCCGGCTGAATTCCAAACGCTTGGCATGGATATTGCCAGCAAAACAGCGGGCATGCGCTATTATGGCGAACATATGACCTTCCCCGGTTACCGTGCGGTTTACGTAGAAAGCACGGATGACGAGCCAGAGGAGCCGGAGAGCGTGCTCCCCGTGTTTGAGGAGGGCACGCCCATCACCTTTGCGGATGTGGAGGCGGAGCAGCATTTTACCCAGCCGCCTGCCCGCTATACGGAGGCAAGCCTGGTAAAGGCTTTGGAGGAAAAGGGAATCGGGCGCCCCAGCACCTACGCGCCTACCATTACCACCATCATTTCCCGTGGCTATGTATCCAGGGAGAAGAAGCGCCTGTATCCAACCGAATTGGGCCAGATGATAACCTCCATGATGACAGAGTATTTTGGCCCCATTGTTGATATTGAGTTTACCGCCTCCCTGGAGGATAAGCTTGATACCGTGGAGGAAGGCAGCGCGGACTGGCGGCAAATTCTGCGCGATTTCTATCCGCCGTTTAAGGATATGCTTGATGTTGCCGAGGAGCAGATCGAGAAGGTGGAGGTAAAGGACGAGGTAAGCGACGTACAGTGCGACAAATGCGGCGCCATGATGGTGTATAAGATGGGCCGCTTTGGCAAGTTCCTGGCCTGCCCCAATTTCCCGGAATGCCGCAACGCCAAACCAATTCTCCATTACATCGACGCATCCTGCCCCAAATGCGGCGCAAGGCTGATGGAGAAAACCAGCAAGAAGAACCGCAAGTTCTATGGCTGCGAAAAGTATCCGGAATGCGACTTTGTAAGCTGGGAAAAGCCCATTGCCGAAAAATGCCCCAAATGCGGCAGCTATATGGTGGAAAAGCCCGGCAAGCGCGGAGAGATCGTGCATCTGTGCGCCAATGAAACCTGCCGCTACAAAACGGCTGTCACTGCCCAAAGCAGCGAGGATGAGGAATAAATTTCACCGTATATTGCGCAAAGGATGAAACAGAGCATGAGTGTAAAAGTCATTGGCGCAGGACTGGCCGGATGCGAGGCCGCCTGGCAGCTGGCAAAGCGCGGCGTTCTCGTTGAGCTGTACGAAATGAAGCCCGCAAAGAAAACGCCCGCGCAAAAGTTGGATACCATGGCTGAGCTTGTATGCAGCAACAGCCTGCGCAGCGACAGGCTCAGCAATGCCGTGGGATTGCTAAAAGCGGAGATGCGAAAGCTGGACTCGCTGATCCTGCGGGCGGCGGACGCGACAGCCGTGCCCGCAGGAGGCGCGCTGGCGGTCGATAGGGAAGGTTTCTCGGCATTTGTGGACCGGGCAGTGCGGGAAAATCCGCTGATTACGCTTCATGCCCAGGAGGTTACGCAGATTCCCGAGGACGGAACCGTGATTATCGCAACCGGCCCCTTGACAAGCGACGCATTATCGCAGGCCATTGCGCAGATAGACGGCCTTTCAACCCTCCATTTCTATGATGCGGCGGCTCCGATTGTCACGGCGGATAGCCTGGACATGGAGCAGGTGTTCTGCATGTCGCGCTATGACCGTGGCGCGGATTACCTGAACTGCCCTATGAATCGCGAGGAATACATGGCGTTTGTGCACGCGCTGCAAACGGCGGAAACGGTGCCTGTTCACGGCTTTGAGGAAAACGCCGTGTTTGAGGGCTGCATGCCCATTGAAAGCATGGCAAAGCGCGGCGATATGGCTATTGCTTTTGGCCCGCTCAAGCCTGTGGGCCTGCGCGACCCGCGCACCGGAAAGGAACCCTTCGCTGTGGTACAGCTAAGGCGCGATAATTTTGCAGGTTCCTTATACAACATTGTCGGCTTTCAAACACGGCTCACCTATCCGGAGCAGCGCCGCGTTTTCGGCATGATTCCTGGGCTGCAAAATGCCGAATATGCGCGCCTGGGCGTAATGCACCGCAATACCTTTCTTAACAGCCCAGGCTTTTTGGATGATACCTTCCGCGTAAAAGCCATTCCACGATTGTATTTTGCCGGTCAAATTACTGGTGTGGAGGGCTATGTGGAAAGCGCCGCAAGCGGACTGCTTGCGGGCCTGATCGCAGCCTACCGCGAACGCGGGGTGGAACCGCCGCGCTTTAGCGGCAAAACGGCCATCGGAGCGATGGGGCGGTATGTAAGCGCGCCTAATAAGCGCTTTCAGCCTATGAACTGCGCCTTTGGCTTGATTGACCCATTGGAGGTTCGGCCCGGCGAAAAGCGCATCCGCGCAAAGCAGGAACGCTATGAAAAGATTTCCGAACGCGCTTTGGCGGAGCTGGACGAGGTTTTGCGACACTTTGAGCAGAATAACCTTCCATAAATGTTTCGACCCTGCTATGCTTGATAACACAAGGAGGAAATGCGCCCATGAAACGTTTTGCCGCTTTGATGCTTGTTATGATTTTGCTAATGGCCAGCCTGCCTGGAAGCGCCTTTGCCAAGGCCAAGCAGATGAATGACGACGTGCCTGTCTGGACGGAAGCGGAGGTGCGTCAGTACGCGCTGGACTACATTGAGGGCAAGTCTATGTCGCGCCTCTGGGGATATTATGATTTGCAGATACGCCGCTATATGCCCATGGCGACCTATGAGGCGCTGCTGATCGATCTGGAATGGATGACGGGCGGTTTTATTGAGCTGGGCAGCTACCGCAGCTTTGAGGAACCAGAGCAGCAATTGAAAACGCATGTGCTTCATCTATGCATGGAAAAGCAGGATTTGGACATGTATTTTACCCATAAAAACAAAGAGGACGATTGGGAAATCATGGCTCTGGAATTTGTTCCTGCCGAAAAAGAGGCTTTGAGCAACGGCGGGGATATGCTTGTGGATGGTAGCCGCTCCGATCTGGTAAAGACGGATTATACCGAAACGGACGTCACTGTTGGTTCTGCTCCCTATGAGCTTCACGGCGTTCTTACCATGCCCAACGAGGCCAGCGCTGACACGCCGGTACCAGCCTGCGTTTTTGTGCACGATTTCGATGGCTTGGACTGCGACAGCACCCTTGGAAAAACCACATTTTTTAAGGACCTTGCCCAGGCGCTGGCCGCTATGGGAATCGCCTCCGTTCGCTATGATAAGCGTACCTACACCTATAACACCCAAACCTTTGAAACCGTTGAAGAAGAAGTTTGCGAGGATGCTGTTTCCGCCGCTCAGCTGCTAAAGCAGGATGCGCGTGTGGATTCACAGCGCATTGTAGTCATTGGTCATGGGCTTGGCGCTTTGCTCGCGCCGCGCATTGCCTCTGAGGCAGACGGCGTGTTTACAGGTATGATCTTGATTGGCGGCACGCCCAAATCGCTCCTGGAGGTTTATCTGCAAGGCAATGAGGCGGCCGCTTTATCGGACGAGGAGCGCGCGACGCTTGAAGGCGCCGTTCGCAAGCCCGCTGGCTTTAAGGAGAGCAAGGCGCGCGAAATGACCGTCTTCGGGCGCAACGGCTACTATTTTTGGGAGGATTTGCAGTACGATGCGGTTGAGCTGATTAAAAAGCTCAAGCTGCCTACCTATGTTGCTCAGGGCAAGCAGGATCCTATTGTGGATGAGGATAACGGCCGCCGCCTGTATGCCGAAAAGATTGGCGACAACATGAATTTTATGACTTTTAAAGCCTTCCGTGGCCTGAACCATATGCTGATGAACGATTTGACCGTTAACAGCCAGGGAATTCCCGAGTACAGCGTTGAAACGCATCTGGATACTCAGGCAGGACGCAATCTATCGCAATGGATTTTGGGCTTGTATATGACCCAGGAAGAATGAATGAGGTGAAATGAACATGATGGGTACAACCATCTGCGCCGTTAAGCGCGGAGATCACATTGCCATTGCCGGTGATGGTCAGGTAACGATGGGGGAGAACACCATATTTAAGTCCAGCGCCAGGAAGGTGCGCAAGCTGTATAACGGACGGGTACTGGCGGGTTTTGCCGGTTCCGTGGCGGATGCGTTTACGCTTTGCGAGCGTTTTGAGGAAAAGCTTACGCAGTGTGGCGGAAATTTGGAACGCGCCGCCGTGAATCTTGCCCAGGATTGGCGCGGGGAAACCGGTGCGCGCAAGCTGGAAAGCATGCTGATTGTAGCGGATAAGAACACGTTGTTGGTGCTTAGCGGCAACGGCGAGGTCATCGATCCCGATGACGGCGTGTGCGCCATTGGCTCAGGCGGCAACTTTGCCCTTGCAGCCGCCCGGGCGCTGATTCATAACACCGACCTTTCTGCCGAGGATATCGCTGTGAAGGCCCTGGAAGTAGCCGCTTCCATTTGCGTGTTCACCAATGACCATATCACCGTTGAAACGCTCTAGGAGGTTCATAGATGAAGGAACTGACGCCAAGAGAGATCATGCATGAGCTTGACCGCTATATTATAGGCCAGGAGGAAGCAAAGCGCGCCGTGGCTATCGCCCTGCGCAACCGCTACCGCCGCACGCAGCTCAGCGAGGAAATGCGCAACGAGATCAGCCCCAAGAACATTTTGATGATCGGCCCAACCGGCGTTGGCAAAACGGAGATTGCCCGCCGTTTGGCTAAGCTTGTAAACGCCCCGTTTGTAAAGGTGGAGGCGACAAAATTTACGGAGGTTGGGTATGTGGGCCGCGATGTGGAAAGCATCATCCGCGACCTGACGGAAAACGCAATCCGTATGGTGCGCAAGGAATGCTCCAAGCGTGTTGAAGCCCGCGCCTCCGTTCTGGCTGAGGACAGGCTGGCAACATTGCTGATTCATCCTCCCAAGAAAAGCAC
>JALEIQ010000092.1 GCA_022769795.1 Clostridiales bacterium | reverse complement strand
GTTCTTTTTCCTCACGGATGGCAAGCCGTACATCCATTAGCTCAGCGGCATCCATACCGCCGGCTTGCTCTTTCAGCTCGGCGTACTGCTTCAGGGCTTCGTCAAGCTCGGCAGAATACTTTGCTTCCTGCTCAGGCAGCTTCTGCAGCGCACCCTCCAATACGGCAATTTCTTTCTTCACGGCAGAGATGTCCGTATCTTCGGCGCAATCTAAAAAGCGAAGAAGCATTTCCTTTTCGGTTTTCAGTTCCTCAAATTCCTCGGTCAACTCGGTAATGCGGCGGGTAAGGTCATGCAGCTTGGGTATCTGATAGAACGGCGTTCCCTTTTTCTCTGCAAGCAAGTTTTTCCGTTCCTTGGATTTCTCCTTGATCTGCTGCACCAAACCCGCATAGCGTTCAAGCTCCGGCTTGACAGCCTTGACACGCTTGCCCATATTGAGCTTACCGGCACCAATATAACGAAGTTGATATTTGAAAATCATCATATTGCTTCTCAGCCGTTCCATTGCCTCCGCTATGGAAGGAACGGTATTCTTTACCGCTTGTACCAGCTTCTTCATCTGGGCTTTCAGTTCCCGCAGGAGAGCATTGTCCGCCTTGATCTGACGGTTGATTTCACAGCGGTCAGAGATGACGCCCTTTTTCTCCAACGCACGGGCAATAACGCCCTCATGAATGGTGGGCTGTTCGGTCAAGCCCCGTTCTGCATGGCTACGGTGGTCAATACGGACACCGTGACCATATTGCTGCAAATAACGGTTTGTTACTTCTGCCCACACCTTACGCCAGAGGACAAGCTGTTCTTCGCTGTTCCAACGTTCGGCAACGGGATTCTGCCTGCCGTATTTTGTGCTTTTGGGATATTTCGATACCCGTTCATAGCCTTTTGCTTCAGCAGCAGAAGGTGTCATATAAACCTTTTTCTTTCCAACCTTATACTGGTATTGTTTTTCCCAGTCATCAGCCTGCGCCGTTTTGAACTCGGCGGCGGTAAAGCCTTTTTCCTCGCCGTTTCGTACACAAAGATATTCCTTTTCGGTCTTGTACTGCCATTTACCCTTTTCGTCCAAAGGGCGAACCGTCAGCATGATGTGGGCGTGAGGATTGTGTCCGGGTGGATCAGGATCATGGATTGCCACATCTGCACACATTCCATCAGCTACAAAGGTGTCAGAAATAAAATCGGACAGCAGTTTTTTCCATTGTATTTCGCTCAATTCCATCGGCAGAGCAGCCACAAATTCACGGGCAAGGCGGCTGTCCTTCGTTTTTTCATTTTCTTCCACGGCGTTCCAAAGCACGCCCCGTTCTTTCCATTCTGACGGGGCGAACTCTGGTAGGAATACTTCCTGCCAGACCAATCCTTTCTTGCGGGTGTAGTCATGTAGCACCCCATCATAATCATTGAGGATTTTAGAACAACTCAGATAAGCGGAAGCTGCAACAGCGCTTCTTCCTTTACCACGGCTGACCACCTTGGCTTCCAAGTGGTAGATCGCCATTCGTCTTCACCGTCCTTTCGTTTTTGTTTCTTTTTCGCAAAAAGAAAATGACCGTCAGCCGAACTGACGGTCATAACCGCAAATAAATCTGCCGGTGGTAGGTTTATGCAGGCAGTTGGTGGAATACTGTCGGTTGAAGCGACGGTATTAGGGGATGTAACCGCCGCACACCGACTGCGTGGACAATGACAGCAGCGCCGCAGAGCTGTGGCATTGTCCATAAGGCTTCCGCAGAAGCCGCATCCGCCTCGCAGAACGCACGGTTGCCGCAGGCAATACCACCGCCCCTTCGGGGTGGTGAGTAAGTGCGCCCTTCGGGATAAAAGAAACGGGACGCTCGGTTGCCCGAACACCCCTCGTCGTAAGTTTATCGTCTTAGTCCGCATAGAAAGTCCTCCAATTCGTCAAGATTTAAGGAAACAACGCTCGGAAAGACCTTTTCCAGTATCGCTCCCTCCTGGATCAGACGCCGTGTCCTCGCTTTTCGCTCCTTATTGCGGTCACGCATCTCGGCTTCTTCCAATCTGTGCTTGGCTTGCAGTAATTTCTTCTCATCTGTGGTCATGGAAAATCCTCCTGTTGGTAGTAAAAATAGGGTTATTTGATAGCAGCGTAATACCAAATATCCGTTTGTTTGGTATTACGCTTTTTCCGAAAATCGTTGTAGTAGCAAAAATGCCCCCGTTTGGTATCGCAGTAATACCAAACGAGGGCAAAAGTAATATCAGAAGCTGTCAGCGAAGTCCAATGCCGCCGAAATATTCTCGTCATCCTCGGCAGACAGAGCTTCAACGGCGGCAGGCGGCGTGACGGTCAGCATACCGACGGGTGCAAACCGCAAGCCCTGTTCACTGGCTTCTGTCACACGCCGAAGAAAAGCATCCTCTTTTTCACGGGTTTCCAGATACGGGTCATTTTCAAGCCGTGCCTGCCGTTCAAAATGGTCATTGATGGCGGTAACAATCGCCTTGCTGTAAGAGCGATAATAGACGAGCAGATTGCTTTTGAAGGTCGGCTCTTTGTCGTAGGCGGCTACGCCCGTCTTGAAGCAGCAATGGGCAGTCTTGATGTTGCCGTAGCCGTGGTCGATGCCAATGATGATGGGATTGGTGTTGTTATAGTTGTTATAGTTGCTCATAAAAATCATAGAGTATCCTTTCTGCCGCTATGCGGCTATACAAAAATTGATTGATACGAGTAAAAGTTCCCAGATTGGGAACTTTTGGTGGGACATGACAAAAATAGAAGAAGCGGATCGACATACATCAATCCGCTTCAAATATCGTTATACTGTTTTTTGTTCTTTTTCCGGCGGTGCCGATTCGTGCTTTGTCTCCCGCAGGGCTTTCTTACGTTCGCCCTGCCGCTTGATCTGTGCCGCATACCGGCAGTCATCAGAGCAGTATTTAACGCTGTTTCGTGTCGTAGTAAAAACCTTGCCGCAGTGCTCGCAGGCGATTTCACGGCTTCGTTCCTTTGCCGCTTCCTGCCGGTAATACTTTGCTCGGCAATTTGCATTGCAGAACAGCTTTGCCGTTGACCTTGCTTCAAAGGTTTTGCCGCAACACTTGCAGGTCTGCGTGATGGGAACGCCTACGGTGCGTTCGCCGGATTTCAGCTTTTGATAGCGCTCACGGCTGCGGGCACGTTCTTTCTTCAAAAACTCCTGCCGCTGGATTTCTTCCTCGGTCAGCTCCGGTTCGGGAAGCTCAAAATGCCCGATGAACTTCAAATAAATTTCAACCTCCTGCACCCTGTCGCCATCCACCTTTTCGGGAGCATGGACGATGATCTTGTCGATAAACTCGTTTATCATTGGTGCGGTCAGCTCGGAAAAGTCAGTGTACTTTCTTGCAAGCTTCATAAACTGTTCCACATGAACGGTATCTTCCTCAAAGTCCGATACCCGCTGTTCCGCTTCGACTACGGATGCCTGCAAGGTTTTCTGCTCGGCTTCATACTCGGCAAGCAGGGTATCGAAGCGTTTATCGGTAATGCGCCCGATGGCAAAGGATTCATAGAGCTTTTTGATAATATTGTCAAGCTCGGCAATACGCTTTTTGTCCTTGTTCAGCTTGCGCTTGATTTCCTTTACCGCTTCTTTCTGCTTGATCTGAGAAGCGGAGCGTACCTTTTCCATAAATTCATCTTGGTTGGAAATGGCATAGGTGCTGACCGTGCGAATGGTGGTCAAAATGATCTCTCGGAGTGCTTTTGTGGAAATATGATGATTGCGGCAGGCGGCAGAGCGTTTCTGTCCTGCCAATTTATAGGTGGAACACTCATACGCATCGGATGGGTAAGGCTTGGTGTCAGAGCCTCTTGTGCGCTGATTATACATCTTCGCTCCGCAGTCGGCACAGAACAGAAGTCCCGTCAGGGGGTTGGCTTCGCCAAGGGTATCGTGCCGTCTCGGTGTCTTTCGGAGCTTCTGTGCAAGCTCCCACGTTTCCGTATCCACGATAGCTTCGTGGGTATTCTCGAAAATCAGCCAGTCCTCTTTCGGATTCATCACCGGGGTTTT
>JALEIQ010000079.1 GCA_022769795.1 Clostridiales bacterium | reverse complement strand
AGAAAGGTGTGCAGATGATGGCAGAGCAGGAGCGACCGCAGATTGAAATACGCGGTCTGTGCAAAGTGTACCAGATTCCCGGAGGAGAGGTTCAGGCGCTAAGCAACATCAACCTTTCCATCCATAAGGGCGATATCTACGGCATCATCGGCATGAGCGGCGCTGGCAAAAGCACCCTTATCCGCTGCTTAAACCGCCTGGATACGCCAACGGATGGCCAAATCTTCATCGACGGCGAAAACATCCTGGCCATGAACAAGCAGCAGCTTCGTCAAACCCGCCGCCGCATGGCTATGATCTTCCAGCAGTTCAACCTGCTCATGCAAAAGAGCGTGGCGCGCAACGTGCGCTACCCGCTGGAAATCGCCAGGGTGCCCAAAAAGCAGGCGAACGAGCGGGTAATGGAGCTGCTCAAGATCGTAGGTCTGGAGGACAAGGCAAACGCCTATCCCGGCCAGCTCAGCGGCGGGCAGAAGCAGCGCGTTGCCATCGCCCGCGCACTGGCCAGCGATCCCGAAATGCTCCTGTGCGACGAGGCCACCAGCGCCCTGGATCCCATGACCACCCAAAGCATCCTGGCATTGCTCCAAAAGATCAACAAGGAGCTGGGCATCACCGTAGTGCTGATTACCCATGAAATGGCGGTCATCCGCCAGATCTGCAACAAGGTGGCCATTCTGGACGGCGGCAAGCTGGCCGAGCAGGGCACCGTGGACGACGTGTTCATGCACACCAAAAGCGCCGCTGGCCGCAGATTGTTCGGTATTTTGCCCGATCAGGAGGAGATTCCCCCGCAGCCCGCCCTGCGCATCGTATTTGACGGCGAGGCTGCCGAGCGCCCCGTAATCAGCAAGCTGGTGAAGGATTGCGGCATTGATGTAAACATCCTGGCCGCGGATATCCGCCAGTTGAACCAAAAGGCTTACGGCCAGATGATGATTGCCCGGCCCCGGGAGCCCGAGAATGTGAAGCGCGTAATGGATTACCTCAAGGCCGAAGGCCTTACCGTTGAGGAGGTGCATGTGCAGTGACCTGGGAAAAGCTGTTGCCCATGCTGTGGGAGGGCACTGTCGATACCCTCTACATGACCTTCTGGAGCAGCGTAATCGCTTATCTGCTCGGCCTTCCGCTGGGCGTGCTGCTGGTAATCACCCGCCGCGACGGCATTATGCCCTGCCCCACGTTTAACGCCATCCTGGGCGTGGTTATCAACTTTCTGCGCTCCATTCCCTTCATTATTATGCTGGCCCTGCTGTTCCCCGTTACGCGCCTGGTAATCGGCACGGCCATCGGCACCAAGTCCATCATTTTCCCGTTGATTATCAGCGCCTTCCCCTACGTGGCGCGCATGGTGGAAAGCTCCCTTGAGGAGGTGGATCGCGGCATCATTGAGGCGGCGCAGTCCATGGGCTCCACCAACTGGCAGATTATCTTCAAGGTGCTCTTGCCCGAGGCCGTTCCATCGCTGGTAAACGGCGCGGCCATCAGCGTAACTACCATTTTAAGCTACACGGCGCTGGCGAGCGCCGCGGGCGGCGGCGGCCTTGGCGCGCTGGCCATCGTAAAGGGCCTGAACGTGCGCAAGTTCGATATCATGTATTCCGCAAGCCTGCTGCTGGTTGCGCTGGTGCAAATCATCACTGTCTTTGGCACGCGCTTTACGCGCCGCCTGGACCATAAAAGACGCTAATTTTGGAAAGGAGAACCCAACCATGAAAAAGATCCTTGCTATCGTTCTCGCCCTGGCCCTTTGCCTGTCCCTGACCTCCGCTTTTGCCGCCGAGCCCGTTACCGTAATCGCTACCGAAAATCCCCATGCCGAGGTGCTCGAGCTTGTAAAGGACGATATGGCTGCTCTGGGCTATGACCTTCAGATCACCGTTGTGAGCGACTATGTGGTTGAGAACCCCGCCACCAGCGCTGGCGACGTAATGGCGAACTTCTTCCAGCATCTGCCCTACCTGGCTGGCTACAATGCCGAGGCCAGCGAGGCGGAGCAGCTTGTGCCCGTGATTTACACCCACTTTGAGCCCATGGCCATCTACGCCGGCACCAAGGATAGCCTTGACGCCATCGCCGACGGCGACGCCATCGCCATTCCCAACGACCCGGTAAACGAGAACCGCGCGCTGCTTCTTTTGCAGGCTGCCGGGCTGATTAAGCTGCCCGAGGGAACCACGCTGGAAAGCACCTGCACCCCTGACGACGTCGTTGAAAATCCCCACAACCTCGACATCCAGGAACTCAACGCCGAGCTGATTCCTGGCGTGCGCGCCGATGTGGCTTACGCCGTCATCAACGGCAACAACGCCACCCTGGTTGACCTGGTTCCCTATGTGGACGGCCTCTACGCCGAAACCGCAGACAGCGAGGCTGCCCAGGCATATGTGAACGTGGTCGTCGTAAAGCCCGAGAACGCCGAAGCCGAGTGGGTTAAGGCTCTCGAAAAGGTTATCTACACCCAGGAAGTGTACGACCTGATTGTTGAGAGCGGCTTCGCCCCCACCTTCGAGGTTGCCAAGTAAAAAAGGAATCCTTTCTTCAAGCAGCATGGTTAAGCGGCCATGCTGCTTTTTTTGTGCGGTTCTCCCGTAGCGCCATGAGCTCAGCCCACCAATAAAAAAAGGAAGTGCTCGAACCTGTTTCAAAACATATTGCCAAGCTTTGGAAACAGAATACTTCCTTGAATCGTTCTATTTGAGGTATTTGAATTGTTGATTTGACCGGCCATAACAGGAGGGGTAAAAATGAAACGCACTGCTTCCATGCTTTTTCTTGCCTTGCTCGCGGTCATGTACGCCGTTTTTCCAAAGCAGGCGGGCAGGCACATTGGCGGCACCCATTACGATGGACTGGTCATCAGCGAGGTGATGGCGTCCAATGCGTCGGCTGTGCCGGAGGATTATTCCTACGGACGCAGCACCGCGGAGGATTGGCGGCTGTTTGAGCTGAGCACACCTGGCCAGCCCAACAACGCCGCCGGGCAGGCCCGAAGTGAGGAACTGTATCGGGCCTACAATCCCACGGGGGTCATCATCAGCGAGGTGATGGCCTCCAACAGCACGGTCGCCCTGGGCCCGACCGCCCTCACATCCGATTACGTGGAGCTTTACAATACCTCCTCCACAACGGTGGATTTAACCGGCTA